>SVLL01000008.1 GCA_015067935.1 Oscillospiraceae bacterium
CACAGAGATAATCCTCAAAGTTTTTGAGAAGAACGCTGACCTGTTTGCAAACAAAGGAGAATTGTTTGGCTTTAATAAAATTGTTCTTATTGCAGACTCCGATAGCCTTAACACGCTCTCAGAGATGGAATTATTCACGCTTCTGTGGTATTGCAGCTGTAAAAATGTCATAGCATACGAGGAAGCATATTATGTTAGTATGACAAGAAATGGGGTTATTGGTAGAATGATAAACGCATTGCACAATTTCCCTCTTTTGCGGATAGCACCGCAGGCGGCTATTAAAGAATCTAAGTGATTCGTTTTGCAGTAGAGACATTTCGCCTCCACGGCAAAAAATATTTCGTTAAGCAAAAAAGCAACACCCCACGGAGTGATCCGTGGGGTGTTTTGTGCATCAGCATCAGCTCTTATGCCCTGTTTGACAGGTCTTGCTTGTTTCAATAAGCTGTTTACGGGAGGATACACCAAGTTTTCCGTAGAGGTTCTTGTTGTGGAATTTCAAGGTATTTTCCTTAATGTTCAACTGATTCATAATCTCTTTCGTGGGAGTTCCTGCCAGATATGCCTGATAGATGGTCCGCTCGGTAGGGGTCAGGGTTTCCAGTCCGGCAACGAATTGCTCCAGTGCTTCTGCGGAGATGTTGCCCGATTTTTGCGGTTCTTCAGCCGCCTTTGCGACCTGAAGAGCATTTTCCTTTTGCAACACAAGCTCACGAAGTCGCTGATTCTCGTTCACCACAAGGTGCAGGCCCAAAAGAAACAGTTCGCTGATGATGTAGGAGACAGATAAAAACTCAAAATCAATATCTGACAGCTGCTCAATCAGCCAAACGAAAATATTTACGAATACTGCAATTGCCAAAATCACTGCGTGGGAAGTGGTATCAATGGCTTTTTTCAAAGAGGCCCGGATGATCACCATGACCATAGCCCCAAAGTAGCCCAGCAGATAGAACAGATACAGTAGATGCAGGGGACCGTACACCTTTTTTAGAACAGATACGCCGTCCACCACGGCAAAGGAGACTTCCTTATAATAAATATCCATAATTCCCGGACTTGCTGCAATCAGGAACACAATGACGGAAAGCACGCCCAGAGAAATGGGCAGCCATTTTTTCCAAGGTGTATTGGTGGCATTCAGAATGATCATCAGCATTGCAAAGGGCAGAAAGACCGAGCCCAGATAGGAAAGCCGATTTGCCCAAAGCGCAGATTCCAGGCAGGAGGATACGGACAGCAGTGTGTATCCGATGTTGACCACCAGAACAGAGGAAAACAGCAGAACAAACCACACTTTTTTCCGCTTCACCAAAATGCAGCAGCCGATCAAAAGCAACAGCGAAAGGCCTGCGGCGACACCGTAGATTATAGATAAATTGGCGGCTTTATCGCCCACAGTCTGGCAGCCCGCAAGGCAAACAGCCAGCACCAGAGGGAAAAATATTGCCCAAAAACGCTTCTTCATACGCTCTCTCCCAGCTCCTTTTCCGGGTATCTGCCCAAAGGGTCATCCCACACTTACCCCCACACTTTTTGGGAAAATATTTCAAAAACCCACACTTTTTATTTAAATAGTGTGGCGGCACCTGCCAAGAAAAACTGTAAAATAGTACCTGTAAAGGTATCGAAAGTAGGGAGGGGGATTCTGCACCCAAAACACCTCCCTTTTCACCTACAGAATACCATAAGTATTGGGATCCGTCAAGTTTTCCCATTTTGACGGATGCGAAAGGAGATTTGTTATGAAAAAATGTTTCGCTGCTTTGTTGTGTCTGGTGCTGCTTCTGTGCCTGCTGCCCATCCCTGCCCGGGCGGCTGCAATGAATCTGATCTCCCATGCACAGATCAGTGACCTGATTGGACCCCGGCACGGTAATCCTCCGGATACCTCCGCCGTTTCCGCAGAGCCGGAAAAGTACACAGTCAAATCCATTACATGGGCGGAATACGGACAGGACCGGAACTGGATCCGGGATCTGAAAGTCGGGGATACCTTCGTGATAGGGTATTACTATTTTGCCTTTATTGAGCTGAAGGCTGCGGAAAACTACATTTTTGACAAATCCTCTTCTCTGGAAGTGAACGGAGAAAAGGCTACATTCTTCGAAATTTATGACAGCGGAGAGCGTGCGGAGTTTTTCTTCCAGTACGACCCCTGTATGAAAAATATCGACAAGGTGGAGCTGACAGTTGTTCTTCCCGTTGTGGGCAAGACTCCCACCTTTGCCAAGGCAGAGGGAGAGGGCTATATAAGCCAGAACATTGGCGGCATCAGCAACCAGACCAACGGTGTCACCTGGACCAATCAGAGCACCGGCGTGAATCTTTCCGTGAACAATCCCTTCAAGGAGGGCACCAAATACACGGTGACTTATCACCTGACGGCGAAGGAATATTATCAGTTCAACGGCACCAAGTACTATATCAACGGTCAGCGGGTGGAGTTCAAGTCCTCCAATATGGGGCAGACCGAAGTGGTACTGGAGCTGAAGGACCTGATTCCAGATGACAAGAAAACCGAACTGAACGAGCTTGCTCTTTTTGTACCCACTCCCAAAGAAGGAGAAAAGCCGGACTATACCAAGCTCACCGGCACCGGCTATTACAGCGATAACGGTGTATACGGCAGCTCGACCCGGATTTTTAAAAACGGCATTGCCTGGTATAAATCCGCTTCCTCTTTCTTCAGCCCCGGAACGGGAGAGACCTTCGAGGGGGGCAAAGAGTATACACTCAAGCTTTCTCTGTTGCCTGAAGAGGGCTACAAATTCGCCAAGACGATGAATGTGACCGTCAACGGCAAGGCTGCAACAGTAGAAAGCTTTGACGATGGCGGCATTACCGTTTCCATTTCCTTGAAGGCTGCGGAAAAGGAGCATGTACATACACCGGATGACTGGCATTTTGACGCAGTGTACCACTGGAAGGTCTGCTCATTGTCCACCTGCGGAGAGATGCTGACCGAAAGGATCTTCCACGAGGATGCCGATGGCGACCGCTTCTGCGATGCCTGTGGCTTTGAGGTGACCCTCCCTCCGGAGTATACCGTACCCGGAACGCAGCCTACGGAACCCAGCAATCCTACAGAACCCAGTGTGCCCAGCGATCCTACAGAACCCGGTGAACCTACCGAGCCGTCTGTACCCACCGTTCCGACGGAGCCCACAGAGCCCACCACTCCCGGCTCTCAGGCACCCACTACCGACAACACCCCCACAGAAAAGCAAGAGGATGCATTCCCTTGGTGGGGGATCGTGCTGGTTGCTGCGGCTGCCGGCGGCATCGGATTCGGTGCGACAACGCTGCTCCTTAAGAAGAAAAAATAGATTTCCTGTTTCGCCCTTATTAAGGGCTGAAGATAACCTGATAATGAATTCACTCGGAGCAATGCACGGAACCGGTAAAAACGGACAATAGACAAAATACCCCCTGATGTAGGATAACAACTACATCAGGGGGTATTATATCTCAGCCACCCAGATTGGCAAGGAATTCTTGCTTTTTCTGCGTTCCGTAGGGGGCGTATGCACCGCTTTGCAGCTTATCGAAGGCCACTTCCACAGCCTCTTCCCAGCTTTCCTTTTCCCGGTTGACCAGAATAGGGTAGTAGTGGACACCGTTCTTTTCCGCAGCATCGCAATCGCCGGGGGCATCGCCGATCATAATCACCTTGTCAGGATCGTAACCGAATTTCAGCATCGCCCCAATGCAGGCGGCCTTGGAGCCAACATCCTGCGCCAGCACGATGTCCGTATGCGCCAGCAGACCGAACTTGCCCCATTCCTCTTCCACCGCATCCCGGTTGGCGGAGGATACCATTGCCACATCCGCAAAGGTGTGGGCGGCGGCCAGACCCTCTTTTGCTCCGGCATAGGGGACCTTCAGGCTTTCGTCCAACAAAACAATGGCAGCATTCACTGCCTTGGACCAGGAAAGGGCTTTGCTAAGAACCAGCTTTGCATCCCCATCGGCAGCTTCCGCAGCCTTGGCAACCGCATCGTTACTCAGGGCAGGGGCAGTGTTTGCCCACTCCACCAGTGCATCCACGCCGGTGATTTTGGTGTACTTGCCGTCAATTTCCTTCAGGGCCATGGCAAGCCCCTTAAAGCGGTTAATGCCCCGGGTCATGGAGAACAGATTGATCACATTCCAGCGGTCCAGAATTTCCGTCTTCCATTCCTCCAGTCCCCATTCAGTGACCATACAGGGGCCGAAGCAATGAAAATGCTTGCAATTCATGGTGTCCATCACGCAGCCATCGGAATCCACGCAGACCAGATAGTCGTGCTTTTTCTCAAAAGTATCAAAAATAGACATTTTTATCCCCTTACATGTGTGTGTCGAACATACCGCAGTAGGAATCAATGGGGTCGGTGCCCTTGAAGGCCTCGGGACCGGTCAGCAGTGCATCCACCAGTGCGTCCATCGTATCGTCATTGGAATCATAGGTGTTGATATAGGTGCGCAGCATCGGCACATCTGCCAGCATTGTGGGCTTATTCACGGAGATGCCGATGACGGGCAGCTCGTGGACATACCAGGGAATTTCACCGCCGCCCTTGCTCAGGCCGAAGGAGGGGTGACCGTTGGTAACATCCAGCAGGGAAATGACCATATCGTTCTCTGCAGTAAAGTCGGCAATGGCGTGCTTGCCGGCAAAGTACAGATTCAGGCTGGGTTTTTCACCGGCAGCGATCATCTGCTGGATCTTCTCCAAGGGGCTGACATAGATGTGGGCATCAAAGCCCTTTTCGATCAGCCGGTCACGGAGCTTTTCGGCAGGGGTCTTTTTGTTGGCACCGCCGCCCATAGCCATAGCAGCCAGTGCCATCAGGGGATTGGGTGCGCCCTTGATGTGAACGATCATGATCCGCTTGGTTTTTTCGGGGTTCAGGGGCAGCACGCCCTCGTCTTTATACTTGACCAGCGTCAGGCTGTCCTTGGAGATGGCGGGGGCGACAGCCTTGAATTCGGGATTCTGCAGGGCGGCGGTCAACTCTTCGTCGGTGCCGCACAGCTGCTCTGCGCTCTTGCGGTGCATACCCTTGGCGGCCTTCAGACCCAGAATACGGGTCAGGGCTTCCGTCATCCGCGCCTCGCTGATAACGCCGCTTCTGTAAGCATCCAACATAAAGCCGTAGTCTTCCTCGGGGTCGTTGAAGAACAGGAACATATCGCAGCCGGCGTTGATGGCGGCAGGCAGCATATCCTTGCGCTGCATCCGGTTGGTCATACCCACCATGTGGGAGGCATCGGTAACCACCATACCGTTGAAGCCCAGCTCGCCGCGGAGCAGGTCGGTCATAATTTCCTTGCTCAGGGTGGCAGGCATAATGGTGTCGGCAGTGATTTCGGGGTCGATTTCCTGCATATAGGTGGGCATCAGAATGTGACCGCCCATAATGGCGTCCAGACCGCCGTCGATCAGGGTCTTGTACACATGGCCGTAGGATGCCATCCAGTCATCGTGACCGAAGTGATTCACATTGTTGGAAATATGGGCATCCCGGTAGTCCTGACCGTTGCCGGGGAAGTGCTTGGCGCAGCAGTAGACGCCCTCGGTCTCGTGCAGGCCGTCCATAAAGGCCTTGCCCATAGAAGCAACCAGCTTGGGGTCGTTGCCGTAGGCCCGGGAGAGGACCTCTTCACATTCCCAGTTGTAGGTGATGTCCACAACGGGTGCAAATGCCATATTGCAGCCGGTTGCCTTGATCTGCACGCCGGATATTTTGCCCATTGCCTGTGCATACTCTGTTTTGCCGGTAGCACCGATTTTTACCTGACTGGAAACGAAGGTGCCGTCGGGGCAGACGCCGTTGCCGCCCTGTTCCGGGTTGCAGGCGATGAATACAGGCACCTTTGCATATTTCTGCAGGGTGCGGTTCTGATTCAGAACCATCTGGCCGGGCATGGCATTATAGCGGCAGCCGCCCAAGTGATACTTTTCCATCAGCTCCTGCAGGTATTCTTCAGAATTGCCGGCAGTCAGCTGCCAGAATAACTGTCCCACCTTTTCCTCGTCGGTCATTCCGGCGATGGTGCTTTCCACCCAGGCGATGTCCGCGTCGGAAAGACAGTAGGGTTTTGCTTTTAAATTAACCATAAATGGTTGCTCCTTTCCCTTACATTAAGTCGTATACGACGGGATTATAGCACAAAAATCCCTTTCCTGCAACAAGAATCCACACAATGATTTGCAAAGAGAAAATTGGGAGGATTGGGGTAAATGCCAAAATAGCCATGCTTTTTTTGTTGAAAATGTAGAAAAGCAAAAATACATAATTTGGTAGATTGACATTTTTGCGCGTATGTAATAGAATATACCTGCACCAAATTGGAATCGTTTCCAGTTTTATTTCCCCGGCTTTTACGGCATCTGCCGTTTAGCAAATATTTATCATTTATGGAGGAAACCCACATGAAGAAGACCATTGCATTGCTGCTGGCTTGCCTGCTGATTGTTGGCATGTTCGCTGGCTGCACTCAGGCTGAAACTGATGAGAAGGGTTCTGTTTACTACCTGAACTTCAAGCCTGAATTCAACGACGCTCTGACCGAGCTGGCTGCCAAGTATACCGCTAAGACCGGTATCGAGGTTAAGATTGTTACCGCTGCTTCCGGCGATTACAACAACACCCTGACCAGCAACATCAAGGATGTCACCATTTTCAACATCGGCAACGCTGCCGCCCTGGCTGACTGGGATGAGTACGCTCTGGATCTGACCGACTCTGCCATCGCCAAGGAACTGACCACCAACGACTTCAACCTGTACAACGCTGACGGCGAGCTGAAGGCTATCGGCAACTGCTACGAGTCCTTTGGTATCATCGTCAACACCAAGCTGCTGGGCGATGCCGGCTACGAGCTGTCCGACATCACCGACTACGCTTCCCTGAAGACCGTCGTGGAAGACATCCACGCTCGCGCTGCTGAGCTGGGCTTCGATGCATTCACCACCTCCGGCCTGCAGGATTCCTCTTCCTGGCGTTTCTCCGGCCACCTGGCCACTCTGCCCCTGCACTACGAGGGCGTTAAGTCCGCTGTCGCTACCATCACCGGTGAGAAGCTGGACCTGTTCAAGAATGTTTGGGATCTGTACATCAACAACGCTGCTGCTGACCCCACCACTCTGACCGGCGAGTCCGATGCTGCTGCTGAGTTCAAGGCCGGCAAGGCTGTGTTCTATCAGAACGGTACTTGGGAGTACGCAGGCCTGAAGGAAGCCGGTATGACCGACGACCAGCTGGCTATGATCCCCATCTACTGCGGTGCTGAGAACGATGCCAAGTCTGCTCTGTGCTCCGGTACCGAGAACTGCTGGGCTATCAACGCTAAGGCTTCCAAGGCTGACCAGAAGGCTTCTATCGATTTCCTGGTATGGCTGGTGACCGACGCTGAGGCTTCCCGCGTTTATGTTGATCAGCTGGGTGCTGTTCCCTTCAAGAACTGCCCCGCTTCTTCCAACAAGTTCGTTGCTGACGGCAATGCTATGCTGGCTGCCGGCAAGACCTCTATCTCCTGGGCTTTCAACTACACTCCCAATGTTGACGCTTGGAGAGCTACCGTTGTTACCGCTCTGGCCGCTTACTCCGCAGGTACTGCTGAGTGGAGCACCGTCGTCGAAGCTTTCGTGGACGGCTGGGCTTACGAGTACGGCGTTGTCAACGGATAATAATTCGATATCCGGACGACTCAACAATCCAACCGGGGGCGGGCGAAATGCCCGCCCCTTTTTGCAAAGCTTCCTGAGCAGGGCGGAGCTGTGAGAAAATCCCACAGTTGCGCCTTGCTTTGGAAAGCAAAGAACACAACGACCAATCATCAGGAGGAATGCTTTATGGCGAAAAAACCCGATCCTGCCGGCCTGAACAGTCGGCTGCTGCGCAAACCGATTCAAAGATTCGGATGGCTTTTCCTGCTTCCCACCTTTATCGCGTTTTGCATCGGCTTTATCTGGCCGTTTATGCAGGGCATTTACCTTTCGTTCTGCAAGTTCAATGTGCCGTCCGATGCCAAGTTCATCGGCTGGGAAAACTATGTTAAGGTATTCAAGGACGCAGGCTTTATGAATGCCTTCAAAAACACCACCGTGTTTGCGGTGGCATCCATCATTCTGATCAATGTGGTGGCCTTTATGCTGGCATACGCCCTGACCCAGAAGATGCGTTTTGCCAACATTTTCCGTACCGTATTCTTTATGCCCAATCTGATCGGCGGTGTGGTGCTGGGTTACATCTGGAGCCTGATTTTTGACGGCATTCTGGCAGCCTACTCTACCTACCTGACCGCTGACCCCACCTACGGTATGGTGGGTCTGGTGATTCTGGTGGCGTGGCAGCAGATCGGCTATATGATGATCATTTACATTGCCGGCTTGCAGGCCGTTCCCGAGGATATGCTGGAGGCCGCCAAGATCGACGGTGCTACCGGCAGACAGACCCTGCTGCGGGTCATTATCCCCAATGTGATGCCGTCCATCACCATCTGCACCTTCCTGACCCTGACCAACTCCTTCAAGCTCTTCGACCAGAATCTGGCTCTGACCGGCGGTATGCCCAGCCTGATGATCGACGGTGCCAAGATCAACACCACCGAGCTGCTGGCACTGAATATCTACTCCACCTACAACATCAGCAAGAACTACCATGGTGTGGCGCAGGCCAAGGCCGTGATCTTCTTCCTGCTGGTGGCTGTGCTGGCCATTGCCCAGCAGACACTGACCAAGCGTAAGGAGGTACAGCAGTAATGAAGCAGAAGCAAAGCAAGGGCAGCCTGATTCTGACCATATTCTTTATTTTGTTGAGTCTTGTCTGGCTGTTTCCTATTTATGAGGTAGTTATCAACTCTCTGAAGGGCAATGATGCTGTCCGTCTGTTCCCCTTCGCCTTCCCCAATGCCGATACCTTTGTGGGCTTTGCCAACTACTACAAGGGTATGACCTTCGGCAACTATCCCTTCCTGAATTCCGTGTTTTACAGCGTGGTCATCACCGTTTTTTCTGTGGCACTGATCCTGCTGTGCTGCTCTATGGCCGGATGGTACATTGCCCGGGTCCAGAGCAAAATGAGCAAGCTGTTTTACTATCTTTGCCTGTTTTCCATGATCGTGCCCTTCCAGATGGTGATGTTCACCCTGACCTCTACGGCAGACGAGCTGCATCTGGATACCCCGTGGACCATTCCCATCATCTATCTGGGCTTTGGTGCAGGTCTTGCGATCTTTATGTTCGTGGGTTTTGTAAAGGGTCTGCCTTTGGAGATCGAAGAAGCTGCCGCCATTGACGGCTGCGGCCCCCTGCAGACCTTCTTCCTCGTGGTAGTGCCGATGCTCAAGCCTACCCTGATCAGCGTGGGTATTCTGGAGCTGATGTGGGTATGGAACGACTACCTGCTGCCGTATCTGGTTCTGGATATTACTGAGTACCGCACCATCCCCATCCATGTGCAGTACCTGAAGGGCAGCTACGGCACCGTGGACTTGGGTGCCACTATGGCCATCATTATGATGGCGATCATTCCCATCATCATTATCTATCTGTTCTGCCAGAAGCACATCATCAAGGGCGTGGCAGCCGGTGCGGTGAAGGGCTGATATTACAAAGAGGAGGAGGTACCGCCAATGACCATCAAGGATCTGTCTGCCCAGACGGGCTATTCCGTGGGCACCATTTCCCGCGCGCTGAATAACCATCCCAATGTGAGCCGAAAAGCAAGGGAGAAGATCCTGCAGGCAGCAGAGGAATCCGGTTTTCAGCTCAATGCCAATGCCAAGCAGCTGCGACAGCAGCACGGAAACAGCATTCTTGTGGTTGTAAAGGGTACCAGCAACGAATTGTTTGCAGAGCTGGTAGAAGCCATCCAAACCCGGTTTGCACCCCTGAAATATCCCCTGATTGTGGACTATCAGGACGAAGATACGAATGAGGTGGCCCGGGCGGTGCAGCTATGCGCCGAGAAAAAGCCGTTGGGTATTATGTTTCTGGGCGGCAACCAGCGCAATTTTAAAACCCATTTTCCGAAAATCGATGTTCCCTGCGTGCTGGTCACAAACAGCGCAGCGGAATTGGAATTTCCCAATCTGTCCAGCGTGTATACCGATGACTTGCAGGCCTCCGGGGATGCTATGGAAACGCTGATTTCCATGGGGCACCGTCAAATCGCCATTATCGGCGGTAAGTATGACGGTTCGGATACCAGCCGCCTGCGTTTCAACGGCTGTCTGGAAACGCTGGACCGGCACGGGGTGGCATTTGACCGGGAAAAGGACTACATCGGTGTCCGATTCTCTTACCACGATGGCTATGAGGCCACCCGTCATTTGCTTCGCTCCGGGCGGAAGTATACGGCAGTTTTTGCGGTGGCGGATGTGATTGCCATCGGAGCTATCCGGGCACTGCGGGATTTCGGTCTGCGGGTGCCGGAGGATGTGTCCGTTATGGGATATGACGGACTGACCTTAGGAGATTATCTGGTGCCGCAGCTTTCTACCGTCAATCAGCCGGTGGACCTGCTGGCCGAGCGAAGTGCGGATATTTTATTGGATTGTATCGAAAAGAACGGGCAATCCCGTCACGAAACGGTGCCTTATACCATCTACAAAAGAGAAAGCACTCGCACCCTTGAATAATAAAAGGAGCTATTTATGCGCAAAAGCGGTATTTTAATGCATATTTCATCCCTGCCCGGCCCTTTTGGCATTGGCACCTTGGGAAAAAATGCCTATGAATTTGTGGATTTTCTGGTTGCGGCAGGGCAGAGCTACTGGCAGATTTTGCCGCTGAGTCCTACCGGCTACGGGGATTCCCCTTATCAATCTTTTTCTGCCTTTGCCGGCAATCCCTATCTGATCGACCCGGAGCTGCTGCGGCAGCAGGGCCTGCTGACCGATGACGAGCTTTCCGCCTTTGATTGGGGAAGCAGTAACCGAGTGGACTACGGGCAGCTGTATCGGGATCGGGAAAGATTGCTGCGTCTGGCGTTCCTGCGGTTCAAACCGGACGAAACATACCGCAGTTTTCTGCAGCAGAATATCTGGCTGCAGGACTATGCACTGTTTATGTCCATCAAGGACCACTTTAACGGTCAAAGCTGGCATAATTGGCCCGTGCCGCTGATGATGCATACCCGGGTGGCTTTGGCCGCCTGCACACTGGAGATGGATGAGGATATCCGCTTCCGGTATTTTGTGCAGTATCTCTTCCATCAGCAGTGGCACGCCCTGAAAGACTATGCAAATCAGCGGGGGATTTCCATTGTGGGCGATGTGCCCATTTATGTGCCGCTGGATTCTGCAGATGTGTGGGCAAATCCCGAGCTGTTTCTGCTGGATGAAAACCGCCGTCCGAAAATGGTGGCAGGCTGCCCCCCGGATAGTTTCAGTGCGGACGGTCAGCTGTGGGGCAATCCCCTGTATAATTGGGAAAAAATGAAGCTGTCCGATTACCATTGGTGGCTTGAACGGTTGGGCGCAGCGGTGGAAATGTACGATGTGGTGCGACTGGACCATTTCCGTGGCTTTGAAAGCTATTGGGCCATCCCTGCAGAGGATCAAACCGCCATCGGCGGCAAGTGGATGCCGGGTCCCGGCATGGATTTCATTCATGCAATGCACAAGGCATTCCCCGACAAGACCTTTATTGCGGAGGATCTTGGCTTTGTGACCGACGAGGTGCGGCAGCTGCAGCTGGATTCCGGATATCCCGGTATGAAGGTGCTGGAATTTGCTTTTGATTCCCGGGAGGCGGGAAATTATCTGCCCCATCTGTATCCCACCAATTCCGTGTGCTACACCGGCACCCACGATAACGCAACGCTGAAGCAATGGTTTGCCGAGGCTGCCCCGGAGGATGTTGCCCACGCCCGGGCCTATCTGGGACTAAACGAAGCAGAGGGGGATGTCTGGGGTATGATCCGGGGCGCAATGGGCAGTATCAGCAATCTGTGCATTGTGCAGATGCAGGACTATCTGCAATTGGGCGGAGAAGCCCGAATGAATATCCCGGGCACGCTGTCTGCCAACAACTGGTCTTGGCGCGCGGAGCCGGGCTTCGCCTCAAAGGAGCTGGGCGAAAGAATTCTGCAGCTGACCCGTTGCTACGGAAGAATCTGATAAATATAGTGAATCCGCCTGATGTTTCGGGCGGATTTTTTTCCACAAAGCACTTTTTATTGGACGAAAGGTATGCTATAATGCCACCAAGAGGTGAGAAAAATGAAATACTATGTCACTACGGATGTTCACGGCTTTTTCTCCGAAATGAAGGCAGCACTGGAAGAGAAGGGGTTTTTTGAGGATACTGAGCCCCACAAGCTGCTGATCTGCGGTGATATTCTGGACAGGGGGCAGGAGGCTGTGCAGATGCAGGAATTTATCCTGGATTTGCTTTCCAAGGATCAGGTGATCCTCATTCGGGGCAACCACGAGGACCTGACCATGGACCTGCTGCACAAATGGAGCCGCCAAAGCTATGCCCAGCGTCACCATCTGCATAACGGCACGGTCAATACGGTGTGCCAACTGACCGGCTTCTCCGAGCGGGATGTATTCATAACACCTGATGCGGTGGGGCGTGCCTTTTTGGGTTGCCCCTTTGTGCGGTCAATCATCCCCTTTGCCAAGGATTATTACGAAACGGAGCATTACATTTTTGTCCACGGCTGGATTCCCAGTACCCCGGTGGTGCTGGAAAACGGTGTGGTCGGGCATCTGTATAAGCCGGAATGGCGCAAAGCCACCCAGCAGCAATGGGAAGAAGCCCGATGGCAAAACGGAATGGCACTGGCCCGTGAGGGGGTCATTGAGGACGGAAAAACCATCGTCTGCGGCCACTGGAACAGCTCTTACGGCCACTGCCACTACCACAAGGAAGGCAGTGAGTTTGATTCCGATGCCAATTTCGGACCCTATTATGACGAAGGCATCATTGCATTGGATGCCTGCACCGCTTATTCCCGGAAAGTAAACTGCATTGTCATTGAAGATTGACCCAATCCCGCACCTTCCTGAAGGTGCGGGATTGCTTTTGCGGCTGTTTTATGCTATGATGCACCCAAGAGGTGATTTTGTGGACAGCCTGAACTTTTCAAAAAAGTGCGTGCTTTGGGATCTGGATGATACCCTCTACAGCCGCCGGGATGCGGCACGAAGGATGTTTCCCGGTCTGTTCCGGGCGTGCCTGTATACGGACCGGAGCGAGAGCTTCCTCAATGAGGCTGCGGATTATATGATGACCCAGCTCAAACGCAACAGTATGACCAATCAAAATGCCTTTGAGGCCCTTTTGGCGCGCTATCCTTCAGACAAGCCTTATGTCCGGGAGGAATGCCTGCGTTATTACTATGCCCACATCCGCGATTATGCGCAGCCTTCCCAAAAGGCGATGGAGATCGTCAAAAAGCTGAAGGTGCAGGGGGTAAAAATGGCCATCGTTACCAATATCACCCCGGAGCTGCTGGATCACCAAAAGAAAAAGGTGGCTGCGCTGGGCATTGGTGAGCTGTTTGACGCCATTATTTACTCCGCGGAGTTGGGGATTCACAAGCCGGACCGGCGGATTTTTGACCACACGGCCGCGTTGCTGGGTGTTTCTAACGAAGAATGTCTATTTGTGGGGGATGACCCGGATTCCGATGTGACGGGGGCATTGAATGCCGGTATGGAGGTGGTCTGGCTGGATATTTGGCAGACCGATGACCGTTTTCGTGATGATCCCCTTGTCCACCGGGTCCGATCGTTGGAAGAATATTTTATACGATAAGCTTTCCTGCGGGAAGACATAAAAAAACGCCCTTTGAAAGGGCGTTTTTTATTATCCGTTTTTCAGGTGTTTGTAGAGCTTCGTTGCATTTACGGCACTGACGATCAGGGAAAACACCGTAATGGCCAAAATCAAAATGGTTTTCAGTGTGTCATCAAGATGCAAAATGTCGAAAGCGGAGGACAGAAGATTTAACGCCAGAATGGGAAGGTACAGTGCCAGAAGCTTATATTCCAGCGAATAAAACCGCTTTACATCGCAGCCTTGCTTTTGAAAGCGTTTCTTGGATACGATAAACAGCACCACACCGCCGTGCATTGCGATCAGCACAAGGAAAAACCATGGGAGTTCCGCAAATTGCAGAGCGGCAATCAGGCCAAAGGTGATCACGATGGCCGCAATGAACAGATAGAAATTTTTCATCATTCCGGTCTGCACTCCTTGTATAAATGGCAGGCGATTTTATGATCCGGCTCGATCTCTACCAGCTTTGGCTCGCATTTGGCGCAAATATCCATAGCGTTGGGGCAACGCTGACAGAAACGGCAGCCTGCCGGTGGATTGATGGGGCTGGGGATGTCGCCTTGCAGGATGATCCGCTCCCGGGGATTATCCACATCAATGTCCAGCACCGCAGACAGCAGAGCCTTGGTGTAGGGATGCAGAGTGTTTTCGTAGATTTTTTTAGTATCGCCACACTCCATCACCTTGCCCAGATACATAACGGCCATATGGTCGCAGATGCTCTTAACAACCGCCAGATTGTGGGAGATGAACAGATAGGTAAGACCGCTCTTCTTCTGAATGTCATCCAAAAGATTCAAAATCTGGGCGTGGACGGACACATCCAAAGCCGACACAGGCTCGTCACACACCAGAAAAGAGGGATTCAGGATGATGGCCCGGGCAATGCCGATGCGCTGCCGCTGACCGCCGGAGAAGTCCGAAGGATAGCGGTGCAGGTCCTCCCGGGAAAGGCCTACCAGCTCCAGCATTTCCACGACCCGTTCCTCAATCTCCTGGGGCGTGTAGCCGCCCCGGATGACCATGGGTTCACCAATGATCTCCAGCAGATCAAAACGGGGATTCAGGGAGCTGTAGGGATCCTGAAAAATCATCTGCATATTCCGGCGCAGCTCTTTGAATTGCTTGGGTTTCAGGGCGTTCAAGTCCTGACCCTCAAAAATCACCTTGCCGTCCGTGGGCTTGAGAATACCCAGCAGGGCATTAGCAAAGGTACTCTTGCCGCAGCCGCTTTCGCCCACCAGACCAAAGGTTTCCCCACGATGGATTTCCAGAGAAACATCGGAAACAGCCTTGACATACTTGCGGTTAAAGGGATTGCCGCCTTTGACGGGGAAGTGGACGCTCAGATTTTCGGCTTTGACGATAATATCCTTGTTTTGCTCCATACTCAAACCTCCTCCAAAGCGTGGAAACAGCGCACCATTCTGCCGTCGCCCACATCCCGCAGGGGAGGCATACACTCCCGGCACTTATCCGTTGCGTAGGCACAGCGGGGATGGAAATAGCAGCCCTTGGGCTTATGCATAGGGTTGGGCACGCTGTCGGGAATCTGCACGAACACATGCCGCTCGTCGGACAGCTTGGGGATCGCGCCCAGCAGACCCTTGGTGTAGGGGTGATAGGGCTTTTTAAACAGTGCGTAGGCAGGGCTCTTTTCCACGATCTTGCCGCAGTACATCACGCAGATGGTGTCTGCCATATTGGCCACGATGGAAAGGTCGTGGGTAATCAGCAGCAGAGCCGTATTGTGATTCTTCTGCATCCGCTTCAGCACATCCAGCACCTGCGCCTGAATGGTCACATCCAGTGCGGTGGTGGGCTCGTCGGCAATAATCAGCTCCGGATTGCAGGCAAAGGCCATGGCAATCAGTACGCGCTGACGCAGACCGCCGCTGAGCTGATGAGGGAAGGCATTGTATCTTCTTGCCGGCTCGGGAATGCCCACCAGCTCCAGTGCCTTGATGGCACGCTCCTTGGCCTCCTTTTTGGTGATGTCCTTTTGGGTCAGGAATACCTCTTGAATCTGCCGACCTACGGTCATAACGGGGTTCAGGGCACTCATAGCATCCTGGAAAATCATAGAGAGCTTTTTGCCCCGAACTTCCTGCATCTTCTTGTTGGAATAGTCCTTCATTTCCTCGCCGCCCACGCACAGCTCGTCCACGGAAATCAGGGCGGGGGGCGTGTTCAGCAGCTTCATAATGGCAAGGCTGGTGACGCTCTTTCCGCAGCCGCTTTCGCCAACAAGGGCAACACATTCACCTTTGTGAATATCCAAGTCGATGCCCTCAACAGCCTTGACCACACCCATAGCGTTGGGGAAGATGACCTTCAGGTTACGCAGCTTCAGCATCAATTCTTCTGTCATACTTCCGCCTCCTTACGGTCTTCGGTTTCATCCATAGAATCAAAGACCTCCTGGATGTATGTGCCGCTGAGCGACTTGAACAGCTTGTAGCTGGCACCGCTCTGCTTCATTCTGGGGTTGAAGATCTCCTCCATTGCCATACCAATGCGCATAAAGGCAAAGATGGAGAGGAAAATGCCCACACCGGGGGCAGCGATCCACCACCAGTGACCGAACAGCAGCGCACCGCCGCTCTGGACCTCTGCCAGCATTTTGCCCCAACTGATGGCAGTGGGGTCGCCCAAACCCAAAAAGCTCAGACCGGCCTCTGCTACCATAATGCCCGCGCTGGTCATAGCGGTGGACATAATCAGCAGATGGGTAACACCGGGCAGAATGTGCTTAAACATGATCCGTGCCTTGGAGGCACCGGCCAGCTCCGCGGCTTTGATGTAATTGGCGTTCTTCAGCACCAGTACCTGAGAGCGGATGACACGGGAAAGACCCTGCCAGCCGAAGATGGTGAAGATAAACACGATCATAAAATAGGATTTGCCGAAAATATTGGTCAAAACGATGGTCAGGGGCAGGGTGGGGATCACCAGCATCACATCCACAAGACGCATAATGACGGTGTCTACGATGCCGCCCACATAGCCGGCCAGAATACCCATAAAGGCACCCAGAAAAGCGATGCAAAGGCCGGTAATAATGCCGATGGACATGGATACCCGGGTACCGTAGATCAGCATACTCAAAATATCCTGACCGGTGGTGATGGTGGTGCCCAGTGGGTGCTCCCAGCAGGGGGCAAGACCCTTGGCGGCGCGCTGGGTCACATCGTAAGGGTTGTAGGGGGCCAGAACCGGGGCGAAAATTGCCACAAAGCCAAGAAAAGCCACGATAATCAGACCCAGGCGGCCCTTGGGATGCTTCCAGAGCTTTACAAGCAGGGAAACCAGAAAATTCTTTTTCAGTTTTTCAGTAAAATTTTTCATCGTTTTCCACCTACCGTCACTCTGGGATCAAGCAGACCGTAGCACAGATCCGTAATCAGGTTTGCAACAAGGGCAAAGCCGGACATAAACAGCATAATGCCCATCATCAGGGGATAGTCGTTGGTATTGTTGGCCTCCAAAAACAGTGTGCCCATACCGTTCCAGTTAAAGATCTGCTCGATGACCGTAGAGCCGCCGATCAGACCGCTGACGCTCATACCAAAGCTGGTGACGATGGGCAGCAAAGCATTTCGCAGGGTGTGCTTATACAGCACCGCACCGTTAGAGATGCCCTTACTGCGAGCGGTGAGGATGAAATCCTCGTTGGAAACGGAGATCACGCTGTTTCGGGTGGTCTGGGCATAACCCACGATGCTGCCAAATGCCGTACTCATAACCGGCAATGCGGCATTGTAGGCCACATTCATGATGGAATCCCAAGACCAGTCAAAGCTGGCGATCATATTGGAATCGGTGTAAGCGGGCAGCCATTCCAGCTCAAAGCCCAGAAAATAGGTTAGCAGAAGGGCAATAAAGAAGCTGGGAAGAGCTGTTGTGAAGGTCGATGCGTTCAGCAGCAGCAAATCCGGCCAGCGGCCCCGTTTCCACGCGGCAAATGCACCGAACAGCAGACCGCAGATCAAACCGATCAGCATAGTGGATACGGAAAGCACCAGCGTCCACGGGATGCGCTCTGCAATCAAATCGGCAACCTTGGGGGAGCCGCTTCGCATAGAGTTGCCCAAATCACCGTGGAGCAGCTTGTTCACATACCGGGTGTACTGTTCCCAAGTGGTGCCGTTGAGGCCGTACTGCTCCCGGGTCAGCTCTTTGATGATGTCGTACTCCACCTCGGACATATTGCCCTGTGGGGGATAATAACGCTCTGCCGGATCCTCCACACCCAGACGGGGAATGAAGAAATTCAGGGTCATCACCACGATGAAAATAAAGACGGTCAGAAGGATTCGCTCTAAAACATAACTCAGTTTCATACTTAACCTCCCACAAACTCAAGATGCTGGAGGGTTTCCAGAGAAAATGCCGTCTGAGAGGGGGAAACCACATAGCCGGTGTACCGATCGGTACGGGCAACAGAGGTCACATTCGCGCTGTACAGCGGGATCTTATAGTACAGCTTGGCAATGTCCATCTGAATCTCCCGAAGCAGGGCATTCTTTTCGTCAAGATTCAAGGTATTACGCATCTTGTCGATCTTCTCGGCCAGAGCTTCGTTCTCAATCCGTCCGTAGTTTGAGGATTTGTTCAGATTTACAAAGTGAGAGTTCAGCATAATGTCAACAGTGCCTAGAGAGAAGGTGACACCCTGCAGCGTCATATCAAACCGGCTGTGATACAGATAGGTGTTCTCCGGGGAGTTGCCGGAGGGAGCAAATTTCAGCTCAATGCCGATCTTCTGCAGTTGGATCTGCAGATAGCTGACGGTATCCTGCTCACCGGGGTTGGCGAGCACCTCGTAGCTGATACGCTTGCCGTTATAAAGTCGGTAGCCCAGCTCGTCCTTTTCCGTGGCGTAGGTGTCCAAAATGGCATTGGCTTCCGCCAAACGCTCCGTATAATCGCCCCGGAGAATGTCACTGTCG
This sequence comes from Oscillospiraceae bacterium, assembly GCA_015067935.1. Taxonomy (GTDB): domain Bacteria; phylum Bacillota; class Clostridia; order Oscillospirales; family Oscillospiraceae; genus Faecousia. The sequence goes on from SVLL01000008.1 coordinate 18,742, forward strand.
GGATTGTACATATTTTCCAGCGTGTCGGAAACAAGACCTGCGGAATAGGTGGAACCTGCGCCGTCCAGACAGTACTGAATCAGCTCTTCCTGATTGATGCTCAATGCGATGGCCTTGCGGAAATCCTCATGACCCAGCAGATCACGGATCTCATTTTTCTGCCCATCGACGGGATTGACATTGAGCACTAAGGTGTTGGCAAAGGTGTTGGGCACGGAGAATACCGCAATATTCTTTTCCTTTTCAAAGAGTGTGCCGTAGTTGGCAGGGATAGAACTGTCCAAAATGTCGATATAGCCCTTCTTGATGGCGAAAATCGCCACATTCTTATCCTGATAGAGGACGAATTTGACAGTATCCACCTTATAAAGGTCGCTTCCGTCCTCAGCCTTGCGGAAATAGTCAGGATTCTTTTTCAGGGTGATCTGAGCGGAGTTTGTTCCCTCCCGGTCCAGAACATAAGGACCGCATCCCACGGGGTGCTGATATAAATAGGTCAGCTCGTCGCTGGGGGAGGAGCTGTTGATGGGCATTTCCGCCGAGATCTTGTCCGCCCAGATGTGTTTGGGCAGAATCAGAACCGTGGTGAACAGAGATGCCACCGCACCCATAACCGTATTCACATGCATATAGATTACAGTGTCCTTCTCGTCCTCCGAGATAGGATAGTTATGGGGGTTATAGTCATAAGTAAACAATCCGTCGGACTTCTTGATACCCTCGTCGTACTTGTGCTTCAGGTCGTTGACCCACGCCAGCGCGCCGGCGTGGTTGGACAGCTTGTTGTTGGCGCAAAGATCCAAAGAAAAGTACACATCGTCCACAGTGACGGGTTCCCCATCAGACCATTTGGCGTCCTTATTCAGCTCCACCCGGACGACCATATACTTTTTCTTATGGGTATCGGACATGGTCTGCTCTTCCTTGTAGGTTTCGGCAACCAGATCGTAGTCGATGGAGCCGTCCTCCTTGGTCAGGCGGTTGCCTTCCTTGTCCGTATAGCACCAGTTGTCCGCCAAAAGGGGCTCGTAGATGCCGGTCAGGTCGTCGTAAGAGAACAGAGTGCTGTAAAGAATACTGGAAATGGTGGGCGCGATGCCGTCTCTGGACTGCCAGGGCATATAGGAGCTGGGGAAGGATGTGCCCACATAGCCCACATACAAGGTGTTGGTCTTGTCTGTGCGCCGCTGGGCATTGTCCGTGCCTGCGCAGGCAGAAAGGGAAAACAGCAGCACCGCACTCAGCAAAACTGCCAGTGTTCTGCGTAAATAATGTTTCATAGATGCCTCCGGAAAAAAGAGTATAGCAATACTCCTTCCGAACGCATGGTCCGGAAGGAGCATATCCTTAATTAGTAGGGATAAAGCATCTGGGAACCGAAGCCGTCCCGGGTGGCAGAGTTGTCGTATACCTCTTCAATGTGGAACAGGTATGCAGGACGATCCAGCCAGATGGACTTGTTCGGATGATGATACACGTCGTGCTGGGCGTTGATCATCTGCTGATACAGCTCTCTTTTACCGGAATCGCACTCGTCAATGATTTCAATCTTGCCGCGCAGCTCGTAGGAAATCATGGGAGGCTGATAGAAGATGACGGTTGCTTCAGGGTTGGCCTTATAGTTCTCATAGCTGTGCTTCTTGGCCATCTCCAGAGTGCCGAACTTGGTGAAATCGATGCGATCTCTGGCTTCGGGGCCATACATATACTTGATCAGCAGCTCCAGACCTCTCTTGGAGTAGGTCTTGTCAGCAGGATCGAAGGTGTCGATGTGCTTCAGGTATGCTTCCAGCGTTTCTTCCAGATACTCGGGCTTGGGCAGGAAGCCGATACCCTTGATGCTGGCGTTCAGACCGGCAGGGCCGTTGGAAACAAATGCGGGATCGTGAGAGCAGAAGCTCAGGAACATCTTTTCCTTGGTGATCTCTTCACCGTTGTTCAGGGCAATAACGGTTTTGCCTCTGGTATCAAATGCCCACTTGAAGAAACTTTCTGCGCTTTTCATAATAAGTACCTCCTAAAATATGCGTGTATTGCTGTAACAGATATTACATATTTAGATAGTACCACGGTTGTCGGATAATGTCAATAAAGGGCGACGAAAATAAGACAAGGAAACTGTATTTTGTGAAAAAAACAGATGTTTCTCGTAAGGCTAACGATTTTTGAACGATTTTTTAATTGACAATGTCCGAATTGTGAAGTATGATAAGCACATCAAATACACAGAATGTGTGTTTAGACCCCTAAAAGGAGATTGGAATTATGAAAAAGTTACTGAAGACCATCGCAATGCTTTTGGTAGTGGCAATGCTGTTTTCCTTTGCAGCCTGCGACAACACAACCAATAACGAGAACCCCGCTGCATCCTCTGCGCCCAATCAGAGCACCAAGGATTACAGCGCAATTGCCGGCGAATACCTGCTGGATGCCTCTAATCTGGGTATGCCCATGAAGTGGTTCATCAAGATCGCTGCTGACGGCAAGTTCGTCATCGCAACCGACAGAGCTTACGCCAATGTCAAGGGCGAAGGCGACATCGGTGATAAGGACGGTACTTATATGCTTGTCTACTCCGATAACACCGCTGAGAATCCCAAGACTGCTACCTTCACCATTGAGAACAAGAATCTGGTGTTCTCTACCAAAGTTCCCATCGGTGCGGCCAGCGTGTCTCCCAATGAGGAAGAAGGCAATTTCCCCACTGCCAAGATCATTGCCCACGAGGATATCCAGGGCGTGTATCTGGGTACCTACGAGAAGGTTTCCGCAATGGCCGGCTCCGTTCTGTACAGCTACGAGCTGACTCTGGGCAACGGTATGGAATATACCTTCAGCTCTTCCTTCGCCATGATGGGCACCACCTACACCCGTACCGAGACCGGCACCTTCGCCATCGACGGCACCAAGATCTCTTTCACCGCTTATTATGTGGACGGTGATGTGGTTGAGGCTCCCGCTGCTGTGGACGGCACCATCGCTGACAAGACCATCACCGCTGCCTTCAAGCTGTCCATGATGGCAAGCGAGGCACAGGAAGTCGAAGCGAAGTTCGGCACCTATGCCGATCTGGCCGGCACCTATACCGGTCTGTATCAGAAGGCTATGGGTCCCATGAAGCTGTCCTACATCTGCATGCTGGAGCTGGATGCCTTCGGCGGCTATAAGTACACTACCATCAGCATCGCCGATCCCAGTATGCTTGATGCTCCCATCGATCCTGCGAATGTTGACTACACCGAGGAAGGTACCTACACCTATGCAGACGGTAAGTTCACCTTCACCTCCGCTGCTGAGGGTGCAACCGCTGTGGAAGGCACTCTGGCAAACTATGTGCTGAATGTCAAGTTCCCCATCTCCAAGATGGTTCCCAATGCTGTGGATCTGGCACTGTATGCTGAGGAAGTCAGCGGCGCATTTATCGGCTCCGCTTCCGTGGAGAATGACAAGACTGTCTATACTGCCGTTCTGAATCTGGTGGGCAACACCTTCGTTCTGGCCGTGGGTGCCGAGGATGCTGAAAAGCCTGCTTATACGGTGACCGGTACCTTCGAAATTCAGAAGGCAATGCTGACCTCTGTGGTCCTGACCGCTGCTACCCTGGTCGGCCCCGACGGCAAAGCAATCGCTGAGATCCCCGCTGAGCTGGCAACCATCTCCTGCCCCGTTGCCGAGTCCGGCATCAATGCAGAGCTGCTGTTCAATCTGGACGATACCGCTGTGCTGGGCTTCCAGCTGGCAAAGGGCTGATTTCTGATACTATAAAAAGCAGGGCGCATCTTGCGTCCTGCTTTTATCTGAAGGGAGAAAAGCGATGAAGGCAATCGTTTATACATCCAACACGGGTTTTACCGCCCGTTATGCGGAGATTCTGCATCAGCAGACCGGGCTTCCCGTATGGGAGCTTTCCAAGGCCGTCAAGCTGCTGCCAAAGGGCACACCCATTCTGTATATGGGTTGGCTGTTCGCGTCCAGCGTGAAGGGCTACCGGACTGCTGCGAAACGCTTTGACATCCGGGCGGTCTGCGCTGTGGGTCTGTGCGATACGGGCTGTATGCTGCAGGAGGTCCGCAAGGCAATTTCTCTGCCGGAGCAGATTCCGCTGTTCACTCTGCAGGGCGGTATGGATCACAGTAAGCTGAAGGGTATCAACAAGTTTATGATTTCTATGCTGCAGAAAATGCTGGCAAAGAACCAAAATCCCACAGAAGACGACAAGCGGATGATGGAACTGGTCAGCAACGGCGGTGACTATGTGGACCCTGCCCACACCGCAGCTTTTATGCAGTGGTATCAGGGAACAAAGGAATAAGGAGAATCCGCTTCCTTTCGGGGAGCGGATTTTTTCTTGCCAAATATAGGCTGCTATGGTATAGTGGTTACAGAAAGAATAGGGGGGAGAAAGATGAACGGGGAAATTCAGCAGGCAAGCAGCATTGTGATAGCTGCAAGAAAAGCCCTTTTTGAAAAGAGTCCCATTGATTTCACACCGGCCAAGCATATTCGAGCGATTCAATTTGTCTTCGCTCCCAGATCGTGGTTCGGTGTTTCTGCAAAAGCCAAGTCCGTTGCGGCGTGGTTTGACCTTTGCCGAAAACGGGGGTTGAAGGATGTAAAATTCATCGTCCCCTCGGGCAGAAAAAACCGCCATCTGCTGGGCTTTGCCAATACCTCCCAGTGCGTGATCGTCTGCTGCTGGGAAAACGGAAAGACCTCTCATTTTTGCCCGTTTTGGGAGTATGATGCCAAAAACGAGGGGTGGCATGTGGTTTATAATGAGCAATATGTGGCCAATAATGCCTTTGAAAACCTGCATTTTACTGAGAAAACAGATGAGTTTAAGGATATTCTTCTGAAAATCAGCAGATTTGCTGCCGAGTTGGATTTTTCTTATTTTGCCGATGTTTTTCAAGATTCCTATGAGGTTCTGAATGCATCCAAAAGCGTGAATGGAGAAAATATCCCCACCCAACTGCCGGATGAATATAAATCTATTTACTACGCAGTGGAAAGAGCAGATGTGTTTGGCGCGATGGGGTCTTGGAACGATTCTCCGCCCTGGTATGCCGAAGAAAAAGGGCGGAAAAAGGAATACGAGGAGCTGTCCAATGAGCTGCTTGTACAGCTGCGTTATCATTTAATGTATGTAACCAACGAGTGTTGGCGACAGGCATAAAGTCACAATCACAAGAAAAGGAGGCTGCATATGAAATTTCGAAAAGTAATCCCTTGGCTGCTGTGTCTGGTGCTTCTGCTGGGCTTGACCGGCTGCAGTACGGCAAATGAAAGCACAAGGGATAATGCGGTATCTGACGGCTACATCTCCAAAGAGGAAAGCTCCGGGACCGGGGAGTCTGCCACAAATTTGCCGACAAACCGCAAGCTCATCCAAACCGTCTATATGAGCGTGGAAACGGAAAATCTGGACACTGTGCTGCAGCAGATTGACGACCGCATTGCCCAGCTTGGGGGATACATTGAGTCTTCCAATGTGCAAAACGGCAGTGCCTACAGCGGCCGCCGTTACCGCAACGCAAGCATAACCGTTCGGATTCCTGCCGAGAAGCTGGATGCCTTTCTGGATAGGGTTGGGGAAGTGACCAACATCGTTTCCTCTCAGAAAACGGTAGAGGATGTCACACTCAATTATGTGGCAACGGAAAGCCGGATGAAGGCCCTGCAGGCGGAAGAAGCCCGGCTTCTGGAGCTGATTGGCAAGGCCGAATCTCTGGAGGACCTGCTGACCCTTGATAAGCGGTTGACCGAGGTGCGCACAGAGCTGGAAAAAGTGACCTCCGCGCTGAAGCTGCTGGAGAATCAGGTAGACTATGCGACCATCTACCTGAGCATCAGCGAAGTGAAGGAATTTACCGATGTGACCGAGCCGGAAACGGTGTGGGAACGCATCAGCGTGGGTTTTGCCGAGAGTCTGGAAGGCGTGGGAATGGTGTTTGAAGAGCTGTTCGTGTTTGCAGTTGTGGTACTGCCGTATTTGGTGGTGCTCGCCATCATCCCGGTGACCGTTATTGTGATCCTTCGGATCAAAAAGCGCAAAAAAGGCAAGACAACTAAGGAAGAAAAGAACCCCTGAATCAACACACCGCCCCTCGAATGAGGGGCGGTGTGTTTTAAGCTAATGTAGGGACCGACTGGTCCCTGCTTGGTGATTTGACATAAAAGATCCCCCGGCTGAGCCGGGGGATCCGATGGATTTAACTGTAAGTAGAAGCTTTCAACAGGGGATTAACCCATGTAGAAAATGTTCTGCTCCTTCAGAGCGTCGATGTTCTCAGCGGTGTACCACTGACCACCGATACCCACATCAGCAACGGTCTTGCCTTCCAGCTTGGCAATAGCCAGCTTGACGGACTCATAACCGATGCTGTAGGAGTCCTGAGCAACGGAGCCGACCAGCTTAGCATAGCTTGCGCCGTTGTCCTTGATCCAGTTGTACTGGTTGGTGCCTGCGTCGAAGCCGCAGAACAGGATGTCCTTGTAGGTGTCAGCATTGTCGGAGATTTCGGGGTAAACTTCGTTCACAACGCCTTCGTTGGTCATGAAGATAGCCTGTGCGCCGTCTTCCTTCAGAGCCTGCAGACCCAGCTTGTATTCGCCGGGGTTGTTGGCCTTGACCTGACGGTTGATGACGATGTTGATGCTGTCAGCAGCAGCCAGCTCTTCAATCTTGTTGATGAAGCCTTCTGCACGGTCGATACCGGTAGCGGTGGAGTCGTGCTGGATAACGCCGATCTTGTAGCCGTCAACCAGAACATTCTGTGCCTTCAGGTAAGCGTAGAAGTTTTCAGCAACAACTGCGCCGGCCTTACGGTTGTCGGTAGCGACGATGCCGATGGTGGGGTCCTTGCCCTCGGTGATGTCAGCGCCGTTAGCGTACAGACCGGAGTCGAACTCGACAACGGGCAGGCCCTTGTCGAAAGCGGAAACCAGTTCATCAGCGAAGCCGGTGCCGATGGTAGCCAGAACCAGAGCCTTGACGCTTGCGTCGTTCAGAGCAGCCTGAACCATTTCACGCTGGCTGGGAACATACTCTTCGCTCTCAGCGGTGGGGCCGCGGAAGGTGACCTTGTAGCCAGCCTCTTCACCAGCCTTGACTGCACCGGCCTTAACAGCCTGCCAGAAAGCGTGGGTCTCGCCCTTTGCGATGACAGCGATGGTCTTGGTGCCGTCGTCGTTGTTCTGGGTCTCGGTACAGCCTGCGAACATGCACAGAGCCATAACCAGTGCCAGGACTAATGCGATGATTTTCTTCATAATTTTTTCCTCCTAATTTTTATATAAAACCCTGCGGGTTCTATTACGAATGGATGGGGAGCGTTATTTCTTGGCAGCTTCCTTTTGAATTTCGGCCTTGTCGACCTTGACCTTGCTGCTGGAATTTTTCTTCAGAACATCCAGCAGAACAGCACCGACAACGATGATACCGGTAACTGCGTAAGTGATATTGGTTGCGGAGACACCCACGCCGCCACTCATCGCCAAGTTCAGGCCCTGACGGATGATGACCAGAATCACTGCGCCCAGAATAGAGCCGATGACGGTTGCGGCACCGCCGGTGGTGGATGTACCGCCGATGTAAACGCCTGCAACAGCGTCCAGCTCCATGCCGTTGCCGGAAGCAATGTTCAAAGAGGGGTTAGCGGCAGTGTAGAACAGGGCAGCGATGCCTGCGAACAGACCGCAGATGGCATAAGCAATGATCTTGTACTTGTCGGTGTTGATACCGGACAGACGGGCTGCTTCCTCGTTGGAGCCGATGGCCAGAATGTAGCGGCCGACCTTGGTCTTGTACATTACGACCATGCAGATGATGGTCAGACCCAGCACCCATACCAGGCCGATGGGGAAGCCGTTGAGGTTGGTGAAAACCTTCTGGAACCAACCGGTGGAGGGATACTTCACAGCAGAGGAGGTCTCGCGAATGATTTCGGAGATAACAGCGGTCAAACCACGGGAGAAGAGCATGGAGCCTAAGGTTGCGATAAAGGGCGCAATCTTGCACTTGGCTACCAGGAAACCGTTGAGCAGACCGAACACCAGACCGGTGGTCAGAATGATGGGGATGGTCAGCCACAGTGTGCCTTCCTCAGCGGAAACGCCGGTCTTGCAAAGTGCACCTGCCAGAACAGCGGAGCCGATACACACAGTACCGATAGAAAGGTCGATACCGCCGGTGGCGATAACGAAGGTGACGCCCAGAGACAGAATGGCGTAGGGGACCAAGGACTTTGTCATCGTCAGCAGATTGCCTTCGCTGGCGAAGCTGGGCTTGATGATGGTAAATACAGCGAATAGGGCGATGGCGGCCAGAATGATGATGAAATTCTGCTTGCCGCTGGCCAAAAGGGTGTTTTTCTTCTTGAGCATATCAATTCTCCTCCCGCATGGTTGCAAGTTGCATAATATTTTCCTGAGTGGCTTCCGCAATGTCCAGCTCACCGGTCTTCCGACCCTCGCACATAACGATGATCCGGTCAGACATACGCAGGACCTCGGGCAGCTCGGACGAGATCATAATGATGGACTTGCCCTGCTTTACCAGATTGTCCATCAGCGCGTAGATTTCACTTTTTGCGCCCACATCGATACCGCGGGTGGGTTCGTCAAAGATGAAGATGTCGCAGTCCTTCATCAGCCAACGGGCGATGATGACCTTCTGCTGATTACCGCCGGAGAGATTTCTCAGAAGCTGCTCCATAGAGGGAGTCTTGGTGCGAAGCAGAGCGTTGGTTTCCTCGGACTGCTTCCGCATTGCGGCATCATCGATGAGGAAGCCGCGTACATAATTATCCACAGAGGCAATGGCGGAATTTTCCGTAACGGATTTTTCCAGCATCAGGCCGAAACGCTTCCGGTCCTCACTTAAGTAACAAATGCCGTGTTTAACTGCCTTTTCGGGAGTTTTCAGGGAGACCTTCTTGCCGTTGATGAAGATTTCACCCTTCTGCTTGGGATCAGCACCGTAAAGCGCGCGGACAACCTCGGTACGACCGGCACCCATCAGGCCTGCAAAGCCCAAAATCTCACCCTTGCGCAACTGGAAGCTCACATCGCGGACTTCCTTGCCGGCACACAGGTTGCGGACCTCCAGCACCACCGGTGCATCGGCAGGCACATTGCTTGCTGTTTTCTGCTCACCCATAATGACACGGCCGACCATCATTTTCACGATGTCATCCTTTGTCACTTCTGCGGTGTTTACGGTTCCCACATATTCGCCGTCACGCATAACGGTGACACGGTCGGAGATCCGGTTGATCTCGTCCATTCGGTGGGAGATGTAGATCATACCGATGCCCTTTTCCCGCAGCTCGTTCATAATCTTGAACAGCTCTTCCACTTCCGGGAGGGTCAGCGCAGCGGTAGGTTCATCCAAAACCAGCAGCTTGCAGTCACGGGAGATGGCCTTGGCGATCTCCACCATCTGCTGCTTGCCCACGGTCAGGTCGCCCAGCTTAGCGGTGGGGTCGATCTTCACGCCGATTCTGTCAAACATAATTCTGGCTTCGCAGATCATCCGGTTGTCATCGATCATGCCGGCTTTCATAAATTCCCGGCCGATGAACATATTCTGCGCAACGGTCAGGTGATTCATCATATTCAGCTCCTGATGAATGACACTGATGCCGGCTGCCTGAGAATCGGCAATGTTGTGGAAGTTCACATCCTTGCCGAACAGGGTAACCGTTCCTCCGTCCCGCTTGTGGATACCGCAAAGCACTTTGATCAGGGTGGATTTGCCGGCACCGTTTTCGCCCATCAGGGCATGTACCTCACCGGCCTTCAAATCAAAGTTGACACCCTTCAGTGCGTGCACGCCGGAGAAATATTTCTGTATGCCTTGCATTTCCAGAATCGTTTCGCCCATACAAACAACACCTTTCCAAATAATTTCCTATAATTATATATTGTATAATCGTGATCGTCATTTTCAAAAGGTCCGTGCATTTTTACGGGGAACAATCGCCTGAAAAAGCAGACCTGATTGAGCAGCGCGGGGGGAGGCGGGAGCTGCGGTGCATATTACACAAAACGAATCGATTCGTTTTGTGCCACCTATCCAATGAAAGGGCGCATCTCTGCTCGCATTGCTATTATAATAAACTATACCAAAAAATCAAGGGTTTTTTAAAAATTTTGTATTGACAGCACAAAAAACATTTTGTATTATTAAAATATGGAAAAACGAACAAGGGTCGAAAATCGCGAACCGATTCGCGAAAAATGACTAAAGAGGGGGAAAGCAAATGGCAACAATCAAAGATGTGGCCCGTATGGCCGGTGTTGCGCCCTCTACCATTTCCAAGTACATCAACGGCGGCAAGGTCCGGAAAGAGAATGTTGAGCCCATCGAAAAAGCCATTGCTGCACTGGACTATCGGGCCAATCCCTTTGCCCGGGGCCTGAAGGCCGGGCACAACCGAAGCATCGGCGTGCTGATCCCGGATATGATCGCCTCCTTCTACGGCAATGTGGTGATGAATCTGGCTCGCGTGGTCCGGGAACAGGATTATCATTGCCTGATTTCTTCTTACGGTGCCAACCACGGCATGGAACGGGACAATCTGAAATTCCTGCTCACCTGCGGTATCGACGGTCTGATCTACGCACCGGAGGATTTGTCCGCAGACGAATTTAACGAACTGACTGCCCACTGCGGTATCCCCATAGTCCTGATCGACCGCACCATTCCCGGTGTAGAGGTAGATGCAGTGCTGGTGGATAATGTGGAGGTGGTCTATGAGGCTGTCACCCGGCTTCTGGAAAAGGGACATACCCGGGTTGGGATCATTGCCGGCCCCAAGTCTGTCTACACTGCCAAGGAGCGTATGGTGGGCTACTTGAGAGCTATTTCCGATGCGGGCATCTTATATGATGAAGATTTGATTATCTCCGGCAAAAATGAATTTGCCACCGGATACCGGGGAATGGAAAAGCTTTTGAAGCTGCCTGAGCCGCCGACAGCTATCATTGCCACCAATGACGATATAACCATGGGTATGGTAACGGCGCTGCACGAGCATCCCCATCAGCTTGCCGAAAAGGTGGAGATCTTTGGCTTTGACCGGGTGGATATGTGTTCCATGGTAAAACCGCCCCTGCCTGTCATTCAGCAGCCGGAGCAGGCAATCGGTCGGGCTGCTGCCCAATTTTTGCTGGAACGGATGGACGGCCACAACGGTCCTGCCCGTGTCCAGCGGCTCAATTGTAAAATCGTGTCGAAATAAAATTCGGCATGTATATAAATGTATGGCATAAGACTTACAGATACTTTTTTAGGAGGAAAAAACAATGGCAAAAAACAGATACATCGGCGATTACCCTGTAATCGGTATTCGTCCCATCGTCGACGGCCGCCGCGGCCCTATGATGCTCCGTGAATCTCTGGAGCCTCTGGTTTGGGCAATGGCAGAGTCCGCCAAAAAACTGTTCGAGGAGAACCTGTTCTACTCCAACGGCGAGCCCGTCAAGGTCGTGATGGCTGACACCTGCATCGGCCGTGTGCCCGAGGCAGCTGCCTGCGCCAACAAGTTCAAGAAGGAAGGCGTGTCCATCACCCTGTCCGTGACTCCCTGCTGGTGCTACGGCTCCGAGACTATGGATATGGATCCCCACACCATTAAGGGCGTATGGGGCTTCAACGGCACCGAGCGTCCCGGTGCGGTGTATCTGGCCGCTGTTCTGGCCGGTCACGCACAGAAGGGTCTGCCCGCTTTCGGCATCTACGGCCACGAGGTTCAGGACCGGGATCAGGTCACCCAGATCCCCGAGGATGTAAAGGAAAAGCTCCTGCGCTTCGGACGCGCCGCTGTTGCTGTGGCTACCATGCGCGGCAAGTCTTACCTGCAGATCGGTTCTCAGTGTATGGGTATCGCCGGCTCCATTATGGATCAGGATATGCTGGAAACCTATTTCGGCATGCGTGTTGAGTCTGTGGACGAGGTTGAGATCCTGCGCCGTATGGAAGAGGGCATCTACAACGAGGAAGAGTTCCAGAAGGCTCTGGCATGGACCAAGGAGCACTGCAAGGAGGGTCGCGACGACAACCCCGAGTCCGTCAACTTCCTGGGCGAGGAGCGTCGTATCAAGTTTACTCCCGAGGAAAAGGAAAAGCAGTGGGAGTTCACTGTTAAGATGTACTGCATTATCAAGGACCTGATGGCCGGCAACAAGAACCTGCCCGACCAGTTCGAGGAAGAGAAGGTTGGCCACAACGCCATCGCCGGCGGCTTCCAGGGTCAGCGTCAGTGGACCGACCATTGGCCCAACTGTGACTATCCCGAGGCACTGCTTTCTTCCACCTTCGACTACGAAGGTGCCCGTGAGCCCTACACGCTGGCAACCGAGAACGATATTCTCAACGGTATGGGTATGCTGATGATGCGTCTGCTGACCCACCGCGCCCAGATCTTTGCCGATGTGCGTACTTACTGGTCCGGCGAGGCTACCGAGCGCGTCACCGGCTACAAGCTCACCGGCAAGGCTGCTGAGAGTAACGGTATCATCCATCTGCTGAACTCCGGTGCTGCTTGTCTGGATGCTTCCGGCGTCTGCACTGACGAGAACGGCAATGCCACCATGAAGAAGTGGTGGGAAGTCACTGAGGAAGACATCAAGAAGATGACCGACGCTACCGTATGGTGCGAGGCCGGCTTCGACAACTTCCGCGGCGGCGGCTTCTCCAGCCACTACACTACCAAGGCTGAAATGCCCTGCACCATGATCCGTCTGAATCTGGTCAAGGGTCTGGGTCCCGTTCTGCAGATCGCAGAAGGCTGGACTGTCAACCTGCCCGACGAGGTCTCCGATACCCTGATGGAGCGCACCAACCCCACCTGGCCCTGCACTTGGTTTGCACCTCGCTGCGACGGCAAGGAAGGCTCTCCCTTCAAGACCGCCTACGAGGTCATGATGAACTGGGGTGCCAACCACGGTGCCATCTCCTACGGCCACATCGGTGCTGACCTGATTACCATGTGCTCTATGCTGCGCATCCCTGTTTGCATGCACAATGTGCCCGAGGACGAAATCTACCGTCCCGCTTGCTGGAATGCCTTCGGTATGGACAAGGAAGGCCAGGATTACCGCGCCTGCGCCACCTACGGCCCTCTGTACAAGTAATATAAATCTCAAAGTGGCGGTCGCAAGACCGCCACTTTTCTATTCAAAATTTGGAGGTAATAAGAATGTTAAAGAATATCCCTTCTATTCTATCCCCTGAGCTATTAAAGGTTTTGTGCGAGATGGGTCACAGCGACCGCATCTGCATCGGTGACGGCAATTTCCCCGGTGCATCCATGGCAAAGGCTAAGAATGCCATTTTCCTGCGGGCTGACGGTCACGGCGTGCCCGAAATTCTGGACGCCATCTTGCAGGTATTCCCGCTGGATACCTATGTGGAAAAGCCCGCCATTTTGATGGAGAAAATGGATTGTGACAAAGATCTGGTGATCCCCGTCTGGCAGACTTATAAGGATATCATCGCCAAGTATGACGACCGGGGCGCAGAGGCGGTGGGGAACATCGACCGTTTCGATTTCTATGATGAGGCCAAGGATTGCTACTGCATCCTGCAGACCGGTGAAACCGAGATTTACGCTAATATCATCCTGCAAAAGGGCGTTATTAAGTAATAACTATGGATAAGTTTATGACCATCCTGCAGACGGCACTGCCGGTGTTTTTGGCCTTGGGCGTGGGTGTGTTTGCCCGGAAGAAGCAGTTTTTTACCCGGGACCACATCGACGCTATGAAGAAGCTGGTGATCAACATCACCTTGCCTTTTGTGCTGCTGTCTGCCTTCGCCTCTGCCGATTATAACACCGCGGCCTTGGTGCTGCCCACCATGACCTTCCTGCTTTGCTGCGTGGCGTTGAGCTTGGGCTTTGTGATTTTGCGGCTTTGCAAAGTAAAAAGCCGTCTTGCGCCCTTCCTTGCCTCCGGCTTTGAGGCAGGAATGCTGGGGTACTCCCTGTTTGCCCTGCTGTTTCCGGAGCATAGTGTGTCCACCTTTGCGGTGCTGGATCTGGGACAGACGCTTTTTGTGTTTACCCTCTTTAAGATCCTGCTTTCCGGCAAGACGGATTGGAAGGCCATTTTGAAGGATATGGTCACTTCTCCCATTTTGTGGGCGGTGTTTGCGGGCGTGATTCTGGGCGTGACGGGGCTGTACCGGATGCCCTATGTGGGGAATCTCTTGGATTCTACCTGCGATTTTCTGTCCGCGCCCACCGGAATGGTGATTTTGCTCACCGTTGGCTATGATCTGGTGCTGGGGGAGATCCCCTGGAAAAAGACCGTTGGTTTCATCGGAATGCGCCTTGGAATTATGGCAGTCATTGCAGCCATTATGATTGTGCTGAACCGGACAGTACTGAACGGGATGATCTTCGAGGGCGCAGCCCTTGTAATGGTCATTCTGCCGCCGCCTTATGTGATTCCCGTCTTTGCGGATGAGCCGGCGGAGCGAGTGAGCATTTCCTCAGCACTATCTGCTCTGACAGTGGTAAGCCTGCTGCTCTTTGCGGTTTTGTCCGTCATAGTCGGCCTATATCCCATGGCATAATAAATGCCAAAGGAGTGAAGAAATGTATAACATCCAATTAGGAAAAAGCGGCCTGCAGGTACCTACCGTGGCGGTGGGCTGTATGCGTATTGCAGAAAAGAGCGAAAAAGAGGTGGCGGCATTTGTGGATACCGCCCTTGGCTTGGGCGCGAATTTCTTCGACCACGCGGACATTTACGGTCAGGGCAAGAGCGAAGAGGTCTTCGGCAAGGCCGTTGCCGGACTCGACAGAGAAAAGCTGCTGATTCAGACCAAATGCGGCATTCGTCCGGGACAGTTTGACTTTTCCTATGACCACATCGTCGGCTCTGTGGAGGGCAGCCTGAAGCGGCTGGGGATGGAGTATGTGGATGTGCTGCTCCTGCACCGCCCGGATGCGCTCTGTGAGCCGGCAGAGGTGGCCCGGGCCTTTGCCCACCTGAAGGAATCGGGAAAGGTTCGCCATTTTGGTGTGTCCAACCACAATCCCTATCAGATCCAACTGCTGCAAAAAGCACTGGATATGCCGCTGTGTGCCAATCAGCTGCAGTTTGGCATTATGCACGCGCCGATGATCCAGTCCGGTATCAATGTGAATATGTATAACGATCACGGCGTAAACCGGGATGGGGGTGTGCTGGACTTTTGCCGGCTGAACGAAATCACCATCCAGCCCTGGTCACCGATGCAGTACGGCTTTTTCGACGGTTGCTTCGTGGACAACGATAAATTCCCGGAGCTGAACAGTACTTTGGAGAAAATTGGAAATCAGTACGGCGTTTCCAAAACGACCGTTGCCTTTTCGTGGATTCTCCGGCACCCTGCCAAGATGCAGCCTGTCACGGGTACTACCAATCTGACCCGTTTGGCAGACTGCCTGCGTGCCAGCGAAATTGCCCTCACCCGGGAGCAGTGGTACGAAATCTATCTGGCAGCCGGGAATAAGCTGCCCTGAAATAAGATAAAAAGCACACCCCAAAAGTGTCTGACTTTTGGGGTGTGTATCATTTTCTGTAGGGGAGGCGTTTCGCCTCTCTATCTTATGCGGTTAAAATCTGCCGCCGCCCACACTGCGTCCGCCGCCGGAGCGGGATCCGCCGGAGGAATTGCTCTTGGGTCTGGGAGTGCGGGTCAGGGTGCGGTACAGATAGAAGTCACCGGTTTGGGTGAGCTTCATACTGCCGGGCTTCACATAGGCACTTGCCTGATTCTGGGGACGGACAGAATTCAGCTGCCCCTTCAAAACAAAGGCAACGATCAGTCCAACGACTACGCCCACAATAAGAGCGATCATCAGACTGCCTCCCACATCAAAGGGAAAGCCGTTAAGGTGTCCGTTTATGTAGTATTCGCATTCGTCGGCAAAGGTGTGGAAGGCATCGGCGTAGTCCCCGTCGGACAGATAGGGAACGAAGGCATCGGAAATGGTATCGATGTCAATAGCATCGTTGGCAAAGCCGTTGCACAGCACCCGGTATTCCCGAATGTCCATACATACCATCAGCATCACACCGTCGTGGTTTTCACCATAGCCATAACCATATTTGTCGTAGAGCTCTTCAATGCGATCGTCAATATCCCGGCTGCTGATACCGGTTTTTGTGACGATGGTGATTTGTGCGCCATAGGTCTTGGAGATTTCTTCCAGCCGACTTTCCAGCTTGGCTTCCTCGGAAGCGGTAAGCAAATCGGCATCATCAATGAGGAAAGTGTCGTTTTCTGCGGCAGAAACCGCCATCGGCAGGCTGACCAGCAGCAAAGCGATCAGCAGAAGGGTAAAAAACTTATTTTTCATAGTTTACCCCCTCACAGCAGCCAAATCAGATAGCTCAGGGCAAAGACCGCAGCACTCACCGCACCGGTCACGCCCAGCAGCCACTTCCAGAACAGACCCTTATCCATGGGCAGATCGCCCACCAGCTTGCCGGTCTGGGCATTCATAGCAAAGGTGTAGTTTTTGCCGTTCCACTTGGTAGTCAGCAGCCACACCGGATAGAGGGCATATTTGGCATTGCCGTTATTCAGCCGGATGTTGGTGCTCACCGGAACTACGGTGGAATAGCCCATCACCGTGGAGGCAAAGGCATCCTCTGTGGTGCGTCGGATCCGGTCATTGGCCCGCTGGATGCTGCTTTCCGCATCCACATCGTATCTGTCTGCCAAAAAGCCGGACAGATAGGCGGTCTGGAAATCCACAGCCTCGGAAATGTCAAAAGGTTCGATGGATTCCATCAAGGTATCGTCCATTTTGGTGGAGCCATCCACCGGCACATTCTCAAAATCAATGCCACCGGCCCGAACCACGCTGTAGTGACGGGTTTCGGTGTAGTTGTAATTGCTGTCGCTCCAGAATCGAACCCGGGTGGCCTTGTAGCGCACATAGCCGTCGGCATCCGCGCCGAAAAGCCAGAAGGGGACATAGACACCCTTTACTTCCTTGATCCGGTTTTCATCCTTAAATACCTTGGGCAGCAGCTTCTTGCCGTGGTAGTGCTTTTTCAGTGCTTCCATGGCATCTTTTTTGTCCAGCTTGAAGGGAATCACCAGATCCGGCTTCAAATCGCCGGCAAACTGCCCGGTCATGACTACGCTGTTTCCGCAGAAAGGACATTCCGTCGCACCGGTGGTTTCGTCGGCCACAATCTCACCGCCGCAGGTGTTGCAGACATATAGGCGCATCCCGTCGGTTTCGCCTGCCTGCCATTGTGTGCCGGCGGCTGTCTGCCATTGCATATCCTCCTCAGGCTGATTTTTCAGCACCTCGTCGTAGGCCTTCAAGTCTTCCATTTCAAATTCGGTGCTGCAGTAGGGACATTTCATCTTCTGCAGATCGCTGTCGAATTCAATGGAACCGTCACAGCAGGGGCATTTAAACTCCATTAAAACAGCCAATTGGATTTCTCCTTTCCCTTAAATCAAAATCGTCAGGGTTCAAAAGGGCTGACCGCATTCGGGGCAGAATTTAGGGGTTTTGGAAGGGTCTTCCGGCTGCCAGCCGCACTTGCTGCATTTGCCGGGCTTCTTTGCACCGCACTCGGAGCAGAATTTGCCGGTATTGACCGCACCGCAAGTGCATTTCCAACCGTTTTCCATGGGCTTGGGGCTGCCGCATTCCGGGCAGAACTTACCGGTGGAGGTTGCACCGCAAGCGCACTTCCAGCCGTCAGCGGCAGGTGCGGCCTGCCGCTGCGCCTGCTGCTCCTGACCCATACCGTACAGCTGCTGGGCAGCACCGAAGCCGCCGCCCATTGCACCGCTGGCCATACCCATACCCATAAAGCCGGTCATCGCACCGGCAGAGTTGCCTGCAGCGGTCTCCATAGCATTGGCGGTGGCGGTGGTCATACGGCCGGCCATCATAGCAGCATTGGAGCCGTAGGACATAGAGTCCTCCATCTCCTGAATCTTCTTCATATCCTCAGGATTCAGGGTGATGGGATTCAGGGCGATTTTCTCAACAGAGATACCCCGCTCCAGCCAATCGACCCGGAGAGCCTCATTCATTGCGGCTTTCAGCTCGTTTGCCTTGGCGGGAATCTGTGCAGGGCGCAGCTCCATTTCTGCCAGCGCACCGAAGGCGGGCTGCAGAGCGGAGACAAATTCGGTCTTCAGCTGCTCGTCGATCTGATCACGGGTGAAGGCATAATCCACATTGCCGCAGACCTTGGTGTAGAACAGCAAAGGATCGGAAATGATGTAGGAATACACACCGTTGCAGCGGACATTGACGGTCCGGCTGAAACCAATGCGCTTGTTCATCACCTCAAAGATGATGGGGCTGGGGGTGCCGAACTTGTTGCCCATGATCTCCTTGGTGTTGAAGTAGTAAACTCTCTGGTCCTTGCCGGTGTCGCCGCCGTAGGTAAACCGCTTGCCAATGGTCTTGAAGGTGTCCAGCAAGCTCTGACCAAAGCTACCTGCAAAGATGGAGGGCTCGGTGGAGGTGTCATAAGTATACTCGCCCGGCTCGGCGCAGACTTCTACGACCTTGCCCTGCTCCACGATCATCATACACTGGCCATCAGCCACGGCAATGCCGGAGCCGTTACTGATAATATTGTCGCTGCCCTTTGTGTTAGAGCTGCGGCCGGAAATGCGCTTCTGACCCTTGACCACAAGGGTATCCATATCCAGCGCATCGCAGTAGAAAAATTCCTTCCACTGATCGGCCAGTACGCCGCCCAACGCGCCAATACCTGCTTTAATAAGTCCCATAATTATTCTCCTTTATAAGATATTTGTATAAGGATCTTGGCATCTTGCGAATATGCAGGATGCTTACGGTTTTATTATACACACTCTTACAGGAATGTACAAGACCCAAAATGGCAGTACCTAGTTCACAAACGCGAAAAGTTTATTGCAAAGAGGAGGTACTTGTGCTAAGATAAGATTAACATTCCCCCCAAGGAGGAAAAAACAATGACCATTAGCTATAAGAAACTGTGGGTAATGCTTGCCAATCGGGAGATGAGCAAGGCCCAGCTGCGCCGTCAGGCGGGACTTTCGCCGGCCACCTTTACCAAGCTGCGGCGGAATCAGGTGGTGTCTATGGAGGTGCTGCTGAAGATCGCCCAGACACTGGAATGCAATATCGGAGATATGATGGACTTTGTGGCGGAAAAGGAAGCGGAATATGGACGATAAGCAAAAGCAGCTAAGCGAGCTGGCGTTGGATGTGCTGAAGCTGTCCCGGAACACCCTTTTGGTGAATCTGCGGTTTCTGGATATGGCCCTGAGCCAGTTTGACTATCACGAAATTCAGGACAACACCCTGCTCACCGACGGCAAATACCTGATTTATAATCCCCGGCATATACTGCAAAACTATAAGCTGGCCAAGGAGATCCCGGTGCGTGACTATCTGCATATAGTGATGCACTGCGTATTCCGGCATATGTTTATGGACCCCACACTGGAGCGGGTGTACTGGGATCTGGCCTGCGATATCGCGGTGGAAAATGTGATTACGGAATTGGGCCTTAAATCCACGGAAACCGCCCGGGAACGGCAGCAGGTGGCTTTTATCGCGGCTATCAAGAAGGAGCTGGGGATGGTCACAGCGGAGAAGATCTATGCCTATCTGCACAGTACCTATCCCGATCCCAAACACATTGCCCAGATCCGCGGCTATTTCTACGCGGATAACCACGAAATCTGGTATATGACCGAAAAGGAAAAGGTGGAGAAATACGGCTTGTCCAAAGGCAAGGACCAATCGGAGGAAGAAAAGCAGGGCAGCGGTGGACAGCGTGTGTACATTGCCGTAGCGTGGCAAGCCATAGCCGAGCGGATGCAGGTGGATATGGAGACCTTCGGCAAGCGCGCCGGCACAGAGCCGGGTGCAATGTCCCAAAATCTGAAGGCGGTGACCCGGGAAAAATACGACTACACCGCTTTTTTGAAGAAATTTGCCGTTATGGGCGAAGCAATGAAGATAAATAACGATGAATTTGACTACATTTTCTACACCTACGGTCTGGAGCTGTACGAAAAAATGCCTTTGATCGAGCCGCTGGAATACAAAGAGGTGAAGCGGATCAAGGAATTTGTTATTGCCATCGATACCTCCGGCTCTACCTCCGGGGAATTGGTGCAGAAATTTATCCAGAAGACCTACAATATTTTGTGCTCCACAGAGAGCTTTTTCTCCAAAATCAACCTGCACATCATCCAGTGTGATGCCAAAATTCAGGAAGTAAAGAAAATTACCTGCCGGGAGGATTTTGAGGAGTACATACGGACGATGAAAATCCACGGCTTGGGCGGTACGGACTTCCGCCCGGTGTTTGAATATGTGGAAAGCCTGCGGCAGAATAAGGAATTTACCAATTTAAAGGGTCTTATCTATTTTACCGATGGCTACGGCGCATTCCCGGCAAAAAAGCCGGATTACGATACGGCCTTTGTTTTTATTGACGATGCGTATAACAATCCGGATGTGCCTCCGTGGGCCATCAAATTGGTACTGCAAAAAGATGAAATATAGTAGTTAATAAAATGATCAATCTGAATGACTTTATAATCGTAGATGGGGTTCTGTGTAATTACATCGGCCCCGGCGGCCCGGTGGAGATTCCTTCCGGGGTGACCGCCATCGGCAAGGCTGCCTTCAAAGGCAAGGAAAATGTGAAAAGCGTTTTTGTTCCGGAGGGCGTGAGTGTCATTGATAACGAGGCGTTTAGCTGTTGTACATATCTTCGCTCCGTCTGTTTGCCACAAAGTATGGTGGAGCTGCGTCGAGGTGTTTTTTCCGAATGCCCCAATCTGCAGCAGATCAATCTGCCGGAGAATATGCAGGCCATCGGACAAAAAGCCTTTGCCGGCTGTCGGCGGCTGTCGGAGATCAGCCTTCCGAAAAAACTGACCACCATCCGATACGGAACCTTTATGGGGTGCAAAAGCCTTGGCTGTATCACCATTCCATCGGGCGTAACCACCATTGGCGAAAGTGCATTTGATGGATGCAACGGTCTGCGGGAGGTTGTGCTCCCGGAAACACTGGTCACCATCGGCCATTTCGCTTTTCGAACCTGCCTGAATCTGGATAGGCTGCAGCTGCCTAAGGCACTAACCAGCATTGGCGACCGTGCGTTTGCAAGTTGCTTGCGGCTGGGAGATCTGCTATTTCCTGACAGTCTTACCACCATTGGCGAGAGTGCTTTTTACGGATGTATGAGCATGCAGCGATTATCCTTGCCGGTTTCAGTGACCCATTTGGGCCGCAATGCCTTTTCAGGGTGCAGAGGGCTGAAATTCTTATATGCGCCCGGTGTGGATGTGACGCTGTTTTACCGTCAGGATGCTGTCGTTCCTGCGGTGATGGGCTATCTGTGCAAGCCGGAGTTGTATGCGGATCCGGAAATTGCCCGAGGGTATCTTTATTATGCTGCCCACAACAAAGAACGGCTGGTACCGCTGCTGCTGGCTGAGGATCTGGCGGAGGGGATTGCCACCTACGCCGCCGGCGGTAAAATCACAGCTGAAAATGTGCACAGTGATTTTCTGGAGCCTGCCATTGAGGCGCAGGCGACCCAATGCATTGCCTTCCTGCTGGAATGGAGTGGGAACAATGGCACAGCCTCTGTAGACTTCAGACTATAACGGCGGATGTCCTTCGGGATGCCAAGCCATTTGATTTTGGTCTGAAAAACGGATAAAGTTTCGTTTTGAAGATTCACAACTGACAGGAAAGGAGGGCGGAGCATATCGACCTGAATCATTTTATTATCGTAGACGGGGTGCTGCGTAATTACATAGGATCGGACGAGAAGGTGACCCTTCCACCCGGAATCACTGCCATCGGCGATGAAGCCTTTATGGGCAAGGAATTTTTGAAAAGCATCACGATTCCCGAGGGCGTGACCGAAATCGGAAGCAATGCGTTTATGGGCTGCCGGTATCTGCGTACAGTCAGCTTGCCCCAAAGCCTGACCGCTTTACGGGACGGTGCTTTCAGCAAATGCAAGAATCTGCAGGAGATCACCGTTCCGGGGGGCGCGAAGCTAATCGGACGGAAGGCGTTTTTTGCGTGCGAAAGCCTTTCCAAGCTGGTGCTGTCCGAGGGGCTGGTTACCATTCGCAGTTCCGCCTTTGCCAACTGCCGCCAGCTGACCGAGGTCAAGATTCCGGAAGGCGTGACAACCATCGGTGATGAGGCCTTTTCCGGATGTGAGATGCTGACCGAGGTTATCCTGCCGGAGAGCCTGACCGCCCTGAAATACGGCGCGTTTAAGAAATGCAGCCGCCTGAAGCGGATGGTTCTTCCGTCCAAGCTGACCGAGATTCCCAAAAGTGCTTTTAATTCCTGCGTCAGCTTGGAAAAAATCGTCATCCCTGAAGGGATAAAGACCATCGGCAGCGATGCCTTTTCTCAGTGCATCAACCTGACGGAACTGACTTTGCCGGAAGGGTTGACCGATATTGCGGAATACGCTTTCTGCCAGTGCAGCAATCTGACAAAGGTGTCTATGCCTGAGAGCCTGAGATCGATTGGTCATTACGGATTTTTCGGTTGCAACCGGCTGCTGGAAATCACTTTACCTATAGAATGTACGGAGCTGCAGGATGCGGCTTTCGGTTTTTGCAACAGTCTGAAATGGCTGATTGCGCCCGGCGTGAGTATCAAGACACTAGGGAATGCGTTTATCCCGGCTGCAATCAGCTATCTGTGCCGACCGGAGGTTTATACGATTCCGGAAATCGCCGAGGATTACCGGAAGTTTGTAAAAAGCAAAATGCGGATGTTGGTGCCCCGCCTGCTGGCAGAGGATCGGGTAGAGGGCATTGCCACATACGCAGCCGACGGGGCCATTACCTTGGCAAATGTGGACAGCGTGTTTTTACAGCCGGCGATCGAGGCACAGGCAACCGCCTGCATTGCCTTTTTAATAAACTGGAAACACCAAAATAATCTCTCCGACCAGATCAAACGGAAACGGGACGAGGATTGGGATTTGTAACAGGAGGAAAAAGATGGAAGAGCTATTATCTGTCATTGCGTTGGTAATTTCGGTTATTTCCGGCCTTTTTGCCACATACACCTTCTTTTGGACCGCTCGCCGGGACCGGCAGCAGGCAACGCTGGAGGCCTATAATCAGCTGCAGGAGCAGGCACTGGATCATCTGAATTACTATATGCCTGCGGCAATCAAAGAAATTGCGCAAAATCCCCGTTCTGAGGAATACAAGAAAATCAGCAGCTATGTGGCCCGCATCGAGCATTTTTGCGTGGGCGTAAACCAGAAAATCTACGATAAAAAGACGGTCTACGAGCTGGCGCAGGATTATTTGGACGGCGCAATCAAGGACCGGATCGAACCCATTATTGAAAAGAAAAACCGCCACACCAACGAGGATTACTACGAAAACATCCACAAGGTCTACAAGTGGATGGCAGAGCAAAAAGCCAAGGAAGAGGGGAAAGGCAAATGAATATCAAACAAGCGAAAGAACAGATTCAGAATGCAATGAAGGCGTATTTCAGCAAGGACGCCTTCGGCAATTATCAGATTCCCATCGAGCGGCAGCGTCCCATTTTTATGATGGGCCCTCCCGGCATCGGTAAGACCGCCATTATGGAGCAGGTGGCAAGCGAGCTGGGTGTGGGCTTGGTGAGCTATTCCATGACCCACCACACCCGTCAGAGCGCGCTGGGTCTGCCGTATATTGAGAAAAAGACCTACGGCGGTGTGGAGTACAGCGTTTCCGAGTACACCATGTCGGAGATCATCGCATCGGTGTATGATATGATGGAGCGCACCGGGGTCAAAGAGGGCATTTTGTTTCTGGATGAAATCAACTGCGTATCCGAAACCCTTGCCCCTGCAATGCTGCAGTTTTTGCAGTACAAGATCTTCGGCCGTCACCGTGTACCCAATGGCTGGATCGTGGTCACTGCCGGCAATCCCCCGGAGTATAACAACTCTGTCCGGGAATTTGACATCGTCACTTGGGATCGGTTAAAGCGCATCGATGTGGAGCCGGATTACGATGCGTGGAAGGAATACGCCTATAAAAAGGGCATCCACGCGGCAATTCTCACTTATCTGGATATTAAAAAGACCGATTTTTACAAAATCGAAACCACAGTGGACGGTAAGACCTTTGTCACTGCCCGCGGCTGGTCGGACCTGAGCGATATGATGAAGCTCTATGAGCAGCATCATCTTCCCGTGGATGAAAAGCTGGTTGCCCAGTATCTGCAGAACAAGAAGATCGCAAAGGAATTTTCCATCTATTACGATCTGTTTAACAAGTACCGCTCCGATTATCAGGTGGATAAGATTATGGCAGGCTCTGCAGCTGTGGCCATTAAGGACCGGGCAAAGGTGGCGCGCTTTGATGAGCGACTGGCTCTGCTGGGCCTGCTGCTGGATGGCATAACGGAGCAGCTGCGTGCCGTCTGCCTGACGGAAAAGGGGCTGACGGAGCTGCTGGGGGCTTTGCGGATCGTCAAGGCAGAGCTGAAAACTGCCGGGGCGGAGGGGTCTGCAAGTCTTCACAAGCAGATCAGTGAGCTGCAAAAACGGCTGGAAACCGGGCGTTTGGCATCTACACTTTCTCAGGATGATGCCTATGCCCTGCAAAGTGCCATTGCCACAATGGACAATATGCTTTCCGAGCAGCGGGTACACCAGCCTGCGGACGGACAAGCGTCCTTTGCTCTCATCAAAGCATCCTTCGACAAGCTGACGCAGGCACTGTCCAAGCAGGCGGAGGAAACAGGAAAGCAGCTTTCCAATGTGTTCCGTTTCTGCGAGGAAGTGTTCGGTGACGGGCAGGAGCTGCTGATTCTGGTCACAGAGCTGACCATCAGCTACTACGGTGCCCATTTCATCAGCCGCTACGGCTGCAAGGAGTACTTTAACCATAACAAGGAGCTGCTGTTCTACGAACGGCAGAAGGAAATTATCGCTAAAATCGAGAAATTCGACTTGTAAGGGAGAAAGACTATGGGCAACGAAAACTTAAACGAAACGGTGCCGTCGCATGCCATTGAAGCGTTTTGCAGAGCGCAGTATGTGGAGCGTTATCTGGATAAGATCATCAAAAAAGCGGCTCTCAACGAAAAAAGCTTTGTGGGCGTTCTCTATGCCGACACCAAGGAGCCGGCACCTGTTTTTGTGGTCAAGTGCGCCGTTGTGCCTTATCTGTCCCAGATGGAAAGTCGCCCCAGACAAATCAGCGGCTACCGAACGGCTTATCATCCGGTGCATATTGATGAGAATGCAGACAGGGTGGCGGAGGCATTGGATCGGGAGAGCCTGCTTGCCGTTTTGCGCCGAATTGCGGAGTATACGGGCACCAATGCACCCCAATGCCTGATCCCCTTATGCAGATTCGGCAGAGCAAAGGAATTGGAGTACACCCTTTCCTGTATCCGGGAATGGGATATATGGTATCAGTATGGCTCTGCCGGCAGAAGCTCGATGATCGTCGCCCGGGGCGCAACACTGCTCCACGAAAGCCGGGAAGCGATGCTCTATGCGGAAAAATGCAAGCTGTTGTCCATATATGCCCAAATGCGCGGGCTGACTGCGGATGTCCTTCGGGATACCAAGCTGTCCGATTTTGGTCTGGATGAAAACGGGAAAAAGCTGTTGGACTTGGGCAGCACCGTCATCGAAGCTGCCGTGGGTCAGGACTTACAAATCAGCCTGTACGACACAAAAAACCAAAAAACCGTCAAATCTCTGCCCAAACGGGGTGCTGATCCGGAAAAATATGAAACTGCCGCTGCAGCCTTTGCCGACCTGAAAAAGAACCTGAAAAAAGTCGTCAAGAGCCGAAATGACATTCTCTTTGAACGCTTTTTGGACGGTAAGGCCCAAAAGGCAACCGCGTGGCTTGCATCCTATACCGGAAATCCGGCACTGCACCGTGTGGCAGAGCTGCTGGTGTGGAGCCAAAAGGACAAGACCTTTATCCTCACACCGAAAGGTGCTGTGGATTCTGGCGGCTACCCCTATCAGGTCAACGAAACCGATGCCATCTGCGTGGCGCATCCTATGGAAATGTCCCGTACGGAGGTACAAGCATGGCAGGATTATTTTACCCGCAACGGTCTGAAGCAGCCTTTTGAGCAAATTTGGGAGCCGGTAGTGGATGTGACTGCCTTCAGGGAAACGCGGTACAAGAGCATTATGATTCCCTTTTACCGCTTCAAAAATCGGGAAAAGCACGGCATTTATGTGGAGGATTATGACTATCATAATGCAATCGACATCCGACTTGCGGGCTGTGATACAGAGGTGGAGCGCATTGATTGGACGCGGCATCAGCTTGATGTAAATGACCGATTTGAGATTACATCCATTTCTTTCCGGAAAATGAACCGGATGGTCAATCATATTTTGGCTTATCTGGACCGGGTTACGGTGTACGGGCGCATTGCAGACGATGATGCCGCTGCCATTGCCATACTTTTGCCCAATTTTACGCTGGCACAGATTGCGGATTTTATTCAGCTGGCAAGCGAAAACAAATGTCCCAATGTGACGGCACTTTTGCTGGATTACCGGCAGAAACATTTCTCAAATTTCAATCCGATGGCAGAATTCACGCTGGATTGAGAAAACGCAATAGGAGGAAAAACAATGAGCAATGTAAATGATTTCGTCATTGAAAACGGTGTTTTGACAAAATACACCGGTCCCGGTGGAAATGTGGTCATCCCTGAGGGTGTTACAAAGATTGGCTCCAAAGCCTTTTGGGGTTGTGAAAGCATGACGGCCGTTACGATTCCGGAAGGTGTTACAAGTATCGATTTTGGTGCGTTTTGGGAATGCACCGGACTGAAGGAGATTACGATTCCGGAGGGGGTCACCACTATTGGAGAGTATGCCTTCACATGGTGCCGCAATCTGACAAAAATTGTGCTTCCCAAAAGCATTGAGATGATAGACTGTGGTGCGCTGGCTGCCGGAGCGGAGGGCGTTGTGGAGATCCTTGTGCCGAAGGCAGTGGTGAAAAAGCTGACCTACGATGTGCTTCTCTACAGCTTGGATGTCAGGTATATCCTCCGCGTTGTGTCGGGTAGGGGAAAGCCAGTTTTGTTGCATACCGTTTTCGCTGCCGCAGAGAAGTTCAAAAAGGTGCGTACCTGCAAGACCTATTGGGAGTCCGGCAAGGCTGACTTTGCCCAGTATGACAAGGATGTTGCCACGAGTAAGCGTTTTAGCCTGAACGATCGGCTGTATGCGGCATTGCTGCGTATGGACAACCCCGAGGGAATGACGGATGAGGGGAAAGCTTTTTATGAAGAACTGCTGAAAAAGAACGCAAAGAAGGCAGATGCCTGCAAGGCTCTGCTGACGGAGAGGAACATTCTGTAATCAATCACAACCACCGGCCGTGCCGGTGGTATGCACAGGCCCCCTTAGGGCCTTTTACCAGCCGAGCCTATAGGCTCATCGAATTTTCTTTCGCTTGCGTGTGGTGCCCCACCACCGCAGATGCGGTTAGGTGCG
>SVLL01000064.1 GCA_015067935.1 Oscillospiraceae bacterium
CGGTCTGGGCTTTGGCAGGACACAGAATGAGCAGGTTAAGGAAAAGACGATGGGTGCGCTTCGTGAGTTCCTCCGTCCTGAGTTTATCAACCGGGTGGATGAGATCATCACTTTCAATCATCTGACCGAGGAGAATTTCTTGGGTATCGCGGATATTATGCTTCGGGAGCTGTCCGATTGTCTGCAGGATCGTGGTTTGACCATTTCTTTTACCGGGGATGTCCGGGATTACTTGGTGAAAAAGGCCTATTCTGTGGTCTACGGTGCGCGAAATCTGCGGCGTACCATCCAGCGCGATCTGGAGGATCCTATCTCCGAGCTTATCATCGCATCCTTTGAAAACCCCATTTCTGCCATTGAAGTTTTCGTGGAAAACGGGGAGATTGCCGTAAAAGCAAAATAATTGAACCGGGAAGCAAACGCTTCCCGGTTTTTTGTTACATATCCATTTTCTGTGCGAGCTTGTTGCCTACATCGTGAGCGACATCTTCAACGGCATATGCTGCCTTGTTTACCAGCTTTCTGGCAGTGCTCTGCCGGGGCAGAAGCATCACAGCAACCGCACCAACGGCGGCACCGATGCCCATTGTCAAAGCCCATCCCTTCATCTGCATATTTAACCCCTCCTTTCAGGATTAGTATGCCCTGAAAAGTCGAATTTTCTGTTGTAAAATTCATCTTGTGCAGTTGCAACCGATATGCTATAATGGAAAAAAAGAACTAAGGAGGTCAATTATGGCTATTGATTTTCTGCACGAAAAAATCCGCAAGATGAAAAATCCTCTGATTCTGGATATGAGCATAACCTCAGACCTGCTGCCGCCCCATTTGCTGGAACAGGAGGGCTCTTTTGACAAGGCGTATTTCCGTTTCTGCCGGGAGCTTCTGGAGGCAATGGCAGGCGTTGTGCCGGGCGTGCGCTTTTCCTTTGATACCTTCGCGCTTTTCGGTGCGGAAGGGTTGTCTCAACTGAAGGCCTTACTGAAACGGGCAGGGGAGTTGGGATATTATAGGCTCCTGGACGGTCCTCAGATTCTGTCTCCATGGGCGGCAGACCGGGCATCTCTGCTGCTTCGAAGTGATGAGTATCCCTGCGACGGTCTGTTGATCAGCCCCTACATCGGCAGCGACAGTATCAAGCCTTTTGTTCCTGCCTGCAAGGATGGGGGCAAGGATCTGTTTGTGGTAGTCCGCTCTGCCAATAAATCCGCACCCGATTTACAGGACCTGCTTGCCGGCAGACGGCAGGTGCAAGCTGCGGCTGCAGAGCTTGTGAACCGATTCGGTGAACCGATTTTTACCAAATGCGGCTATTCCAGAATTTGTGCTGTGAGCAGTGCCGGTGCGCCGGATAGTCTGCGGAATCTTCGCGCACAATATAAGCATATATTTTTGCTGGTAGATGGACTGGATTACCCCAGTGGGAATATGAAAAATTGCAGCCTGGCCTTTGACCGTCTCGGTTACGGTGCCGCAATTTCTGCCGGTCCTACCATTACTGCCTGCTGGAAGGATACAGAGGGCGCAAGTGGGGAAGATTACACGCAATGCGCTGTGGCTGCCGTGGAACGGATGAAGAAGAATCTGTCCCGCTACATTTCTATTTTGTAATTATGTAGCTCAGGCGATTGCCTGAGCCTGAAGCTTAGTTCATTGTGCGATTTTTCCTGCCTGCATCGCCCTTGCCGTCAATCTTTCCGTCTTCCAGCATATCATTCTTGGAAGAAGAGGGATTGGTAGGTGCGGTTGTGGGAGCAGTTGTAGGCGCGGTCGTTGGCGCAGTAGTGGGTCTTGTGGTGGGCGCAGCAGTGGTCGTGCTGGGCGCGGTTTCCTGGCTGCTGTCCTTGCTGCCGCACGCGGTCATGATACCCATAACAAGAACAAGACTCAATGCAATGATTGCAATCTTTTTCATGGTCTTACCTCCTGTAATTCAGATTACGAGGTTAGTATGACCTGAAAACAGCGATATACTCAGGAAATTCGCCCCAATTTTTGTTGAATTTTGATTTTTACCTTGCTATTTTCAAAAAACGCGCTATAATACTATTGATTATTACATAAAGGAGAATCCTCTGTTATGAAGAAGCTAATGGTTAAGAAGGGAACCGAATGTATGGCTTGTCTGGAGTGCGTTCAGGCTTGCTCCAAGGCTTTCTATAAGGAGTTCCATCCCGATTATTCCTGCATTCAGATCGTGGCTAAGGGCAATGGTGCAAAGCCCATGACTTGCATCCAGTGCGGCAAGTGCGAGAAGGCCTGCGAGCACGGTGCCATCACCCAGAACCCCAAGACGGGCGTTTATATGATCAATAAGAAGCTGTGCGTTTCCTGCGGCAAGTGTGTTGAGGCCTGCCCCATGAAGGTTATGGTCCTGAAGGAAGGCTCTACCGCCAGCAAGTGCATCGCATGCGGTATCTGCGTGAAGGCTTGTCCCATGGAGATTCTGGAGATCGTAGAAAAGTAAAGTATAAAGGCAGCTTCGGCTGCCTTTTTCTTTTTATTGACAGATTTTTCCGGTTATGATAGAATAAAAACAGATGTTCGAAAATGACGGGAAATATTAAAAAATAATCGGGGAATGATTGCAATATGGCATAGGATATGCTATACTGTACATAATCATACACCCGGAGGCGTTTATGATGGAATTAACTCGTTTTCAGCAGAAAATAGGGGGGCTTTTGCCCCATATAAATTTACTTTTCTCCGAACCGCTGTCCAAGCACACTTCATTCCGCATTGGCGGCAGTGCAGAGGTAATGGCATTCCCGAAGAATGCAACACAGCTGTCTGAGCTTCTTGTGACCTGCAAGGATCTGCAAACCGTTCCGGTCATCTTGGGCGCAGGTACCAATGTGCTGGCACCGGATGCCGGAATCCCCGGTCTTGTGATTTGTCTGAAGGATTGTCTGGACGGGATGCAACGGCTTGATGAAACCCATATTCGGGTGTTTGGCGGTGTGACGATGACCCGCGCTGCTGTTTTTGCGGCAAATTTGGGACTTGGGGGCATGGAGTTTGCCCACGGCATTCCCGGCACAGTTGGCGGAGGCGTGTATATGAACGCCGGTGCTTACGGCGGTGAAATCTGTCAGATCTGCGAAAGCGTGGATGTGATGGATCGGACAGGCAAGCTGACCACTTATTCTGTGCAGGAAATGGAGTTTTCCTATCGGCACAGTATCCTCGAAGATAATGGCGGTATTGTTGTCAGCGCAGTGTTTGCGCTGATTCCCAGACCTACGGAGGAAATTAAGGCCACAATGAAGGAATTGATGGCAAGACGCTCTGCATCCCAGCCCTTGGATCTGCCTTCTGCTGGTTCCGCATTTAAACGCCCTGTCGGTGGCTATGCAGGTGCGCTGATTGAGCAGGCCGGATTAAAGGGCTTTCAAGTTGGCGGCGCAGCCATCTCCACTAAGCACGCCGGCTTTGCCGTCAATCTGGGCGGTGCAACGGCTGAAGATGTGAAGAATCTGCTGAAGCAGGTATCTGACATCGTTTTTGAACGCTCCGGAATTCGGTTGGAGCCGGAGGTTCGAATCTGGTAAAGAGATAAGGAGGTACGCGATGGCAATCTCGTTTTCCAGCACTGCGAAGGCAGAGATCTGCCGGGTGCTGCCTCAAAGGAAATGCTGTGCTTTGGCGGAGTGTTTTGGCATTTTGCTCTTCTGCAACAGCTTTGGCGCGAACGGAATCCGCATCATTACGGAAAGCAAAATGTTTGCTCAGAATTTGCCGAAATTATTCAAAAAGGCTTTTGGCATTACCTTTGATGTTATCCCTGATGAGGACGCGCCCGGGAAGCTGATCTTTAAAATCACCGACAGCGATAAACTGTCCGTCGTGATGCGCGCCTATGGCTTTGATATTAACGATACACTTTCGCTTCATGTGAATATGCCCATAGTGGAAGAGGATTGCTGTAAGAATGCTTTTTTGCGCGGTGCATTTTTGGCCGGCGGCAGTGTGACAGACCCGGCAAAGGGGTATCACATGGAAATCACAACCACCCACATAAGTGTCGCCCGGGAAACGGATGCGCTGATTCGTGAAACCCTGCAATTTGCGCCTAAGACCACTGTACGCGGTCCCCGTCAGGTGCTTTATATCAAGCAA
Organism: Oscillospiraceae bacterium; assembly: GCA_015067935.1. Lineage (GTDB taxonomy): Bacteria > Bacillota > Clostridia > Oscillospirales > Oscillospiraceae > Faecousia. The sequence continues at coordinate 4,123 of SVLL01000064.1, forward strand.
AGTGAACTGATTTCCGATTTTCTTGCTTTTTTGAATGCCCCCATTGCCGCAATGGGCATTATGGAGGCACGAGTGGAAAAGGAAATGAACAATAAGGTCAATCGCCGCTGTAATTGCGACGACGCCAATATTACCAAGGTGGTAGAAGTGGCGCAGGAACAGCTTTCCGCCATCCGGACCCTGCGAGAGCGTGGAGAGATTCCCAAGCTGCCCCTCAAGCTGCAGCAGGCTATCATAGCCCGGGAGGAGAACCCCGAGGCATCCCTGACGGAGCTTGCATCTCTGATGGAGCCGGCAATCTCCAAGCCGGCGATGAATCACCGGCTAAAAAGAATCGTAGAATTGGCAAAGGAGGTACCGCAATGAGCTTTGTGCATCTGCATGTACATACAGAATATAGCTTGCTGGACGGTGCCTGCCGCATCGATCGAATGATGGACCGGGTCAAGGAATTGGGGCAGGACGCCATTGCCATTACCGATCACGGCGTTATGTACGGTTGCATCGATTTTTATAAAGCAGCCAAAGCTGCCGGTATTAAGCCCATCATCGGCTGTGAGGTCTATGTGACCCGCAGACGGATGGAGGACCGTGTTCACGGCATTGACAATGACCCCTATCATCTGGTGCTTTTGTGCGAGAACCGCAAGGGTTATGAAAATCTCTGTAAACTAGTTTCTGAGGCATTTACCCACGGTTTTTACGGTAAACCCAGAGTGGATCTGGAGCTGCTGGAAAAGTATCACGAGGGACTTGTGGCGACCTCTGCCTGCTTAGCCGGCGGTGTTGCCCAGTATCTGCTGGAAGAGGACTATGAATCCGCTAAGGAATACGCGCAGAAGATGTCAGCCATCTTCGGACCGGATCGGTTCTATCTGGAACTGCAGGATCACGGAATCGAAGAACAGATTGCCGTGAATCAGGGCGTACAGCGTATTGCCCGTGAAACCGGTCTTCCGATGGTAGTTACCAATGACGCACACTACCTGCGCAAAGAAGATGCGGCAATGCAGGATGTCCTGCTGTGCATCCAGACCGGAAAAACAGTGGACGATACCAACCGAATGAAATTCCAGACTGAAGAATTCTATCTCAAGAGCGAGGAAGAACTGCGGCAGCTTTTTCCCAATTGCGAGGAAGCTTTTGAAAATACGGCGAAAATTGCCGATATGTGCGATCTGGAATTTACCTTCCACGAATACCATTTGCCCTCATTCCCGGTTCCGGAGGGCGTTACCAACGAAGAATATTTCCGTCAGCTTTGCTATGCCGGCTTTGCTGAGCGTTACGAGAATCCCCCCAAGGAATATGTGGACCGGCTGGAATATGAAATCGGCACCATCAGCAAGATGGGCTATGTGAACTACTACCTTATCGTGTGGGATTTCATCCGCTACGCCAAGGAAAACGGCATCCCCGTGGGTCCCGGCCGTGGTTCCGGTGCCGCGTCTATTGTTGCTTACTGTATGCATATCACCGAAGTAGATCCTATGCAGTACGCGCTGATTTTCGAGCGATTCTTAAACCCCGAGCGTGTCAGCATGCCCGATTTTGATACGGATTTCTGTCAGGAGCGTCGGCCTGAGGTTATTGAGTATGTTACCCGCAAGTACGGTGCTGACCATGTGGCGCAGATTGCCACCTTCGGTACGATGGCGGCTCGCGGCGCAATCCGTGATGTAGGCAGAGCCCTGAACTTCACATACGCAGAAACGGATATTGTGGCAAAGCTTGTGCCGACAACATTGCACATTACCCTGAAGGAAGCCCTTGAGGTCAGCCCCAAGCTGAAGGAAATGTACGATGGAGATGACCGTGTAAAATTACTGATCGACACGGCAATGAGCCTTGAAGGTATGCCCCGAAATACCTCCACCCACGCCGCAGGCGTGGTGATCACTGCTGACCCGGTGGACACCTATGTACCGCTGTCGCGCAATGATGACACCATTGTGACCCAGTACACAATGACCACCATTGAGGAACTTGGCCTTCTCAAAATGGATGTGCGTCTTGTTCGCTAACGAAAAACTTCTGAAAAGAAAACAAGTTAGCGGAGCAAATCAACCAAATGATTTGCTTAACTGATAAATTGATTAGAGTGGTGCAATTCCACTTGTTGG
>SVLL01000065.1 GCA_015067935.1 Oscillospiraceae bacterium
CTGCGAAGAGAAATGACCAAAGAAGAGCGTCATCTATGGTATGACTTTCTGCGCTCCTATCCTGTCCGTTTCTCCAGACAGAAAGTGTTGGGGAAATACATAGCGGACTTTTACAGTGCAGAAGCCAAACTGGTAATTGAGTTGGATGGTTCACAGCACTACGAAAATGATAACATGGAAAAGGATGCTGAACGCACCGTTTTTCTGGAAGGTTATGGATTGAGGGTGATCCGAATACCCAATAACGAAGTCAGCAGGAACTTTCGTGGGGTCTGTGAGCACATTGATGCAGCGGTAAAACAATCCCTCAGTCAGCTTCGCTGACAGCTCCCTTTGCACAAGGGAGCCTTTCTATCACCGATACACATCGCAAAAAATCCGACCTATGATCGAAACCGTAGGTCGGATTTAACTGTTTTACGAGCACCGCCAAAATGCACCGCTTTTTCATTTGTAATAGCCGGCGTCCAGCAGACGCATCAGGGCATTGTTTGCTTCCTCGTCGGAGAAGAGGGCGGTGAAGCGTTTGTCGGTGGCCAAAGCCTCCAGACTCAAATCCAGCCGCTTTTTGTCTGCAAGAGCGGCAAAACCGTCGCTTTCCCGGTTGCCGGAGAGAGCCCGGTGGGCAGTTTTCAGGGCATCGTCATCGGCAACGGGGCGCAGACGGACACCTAAGGCGGCGGCATCTGCCCGGGCCTTTGCCCACGCAGCAATAAATTTCTGTTCCATATTACTTTTCCAGGATGATGGGTCCGTTGTTGGCGCGCAGAGCAGCCTTGATGAACTCGGCAGCTTCCGCAGCTGTCAGCAACACCTGCTCACCGGTTTGCATATTCTTCACAGCGCACTTGCCGGCGGCAATTTCATCCTCACCCATCAAAACCGCAAAGGGCACACCGATCTTGTCCGCATAAGCCATCTTCTGCTTGAATTTCTTCTGCTCGCCGTACAGCTGCACCTTCAGACCGCTGTTGCGCAGAGATTCAGCTACCGCAATGGAGGGGGCAGGGTCGGCGGTCATAGGCAGCACCAGTGCATCGCAGGGAGCGGTGGGCAGCGCGGGATTCAAAAGCCCCTGCTCATCCAGTACATAGAACAGCCGGGTCAGGCCGATAGAAATACCCACACCGGGCAGAGCCTTGTCGATATAGTAGCCGGCCAGATTGTCGTAGCGACCACCGGAGCAGACGGAGCCGATCTCCGGATGGTCCAGCAATGTGGTCTCGTAAACGGTGCCGGTGTAGTAGTCCAGACCCCGGGCGATGGTCAGATCCACCGCAAAATTCTCCTCCGGTACGCCGAAGGCGGAAAGATTCCGGGTGACGGCATTCAGCTCACTCAGACCCATATCAAACAGCTCGTTTTTGCCGGCATAGCCTTCCAGTGCCGCCAAAACCTCAGCGTTGGTGCCGCGAATGGCGATAAACTTCAGAATTTCATCAGCCTGCGCCTCCGTCAGACCGCAATCGTCCAGCAGAATCAGCTTTACTTTTGCTGCGCCGATCTTGTCCAGCTTGTCCACGGTGCGCATAATGTCACCGCTCTTTTCCGCCAGCTCCAGCATAGCATAGAAGCCGGTGAGGATCTTGCGGTTATTCACCCGAATCTGGAAACGGTTCAGACCAAAGCCCCGGAAGACCTTGTAGATAATGGCAGGAATCTCAGCTTCGTTGAGAATATCCAGCTTGCCGTCGCCGATGATGTCGATGTCCGCCTGATAGAACTCGCGGAAACGGCCGCGCTGTGCCCGTTCGCCCCGGTAGACCTTACTGATCTGATACCGGCGGAAGGGGAAGGCCAGCTCGTTGCAGTGCAGAGCCACATACTTTGCCAGAGGCACGGTCAGGTCAAAGCGCAGGGCCAGATCGCTGTCGCCCTTCTGGAAACGGTAAATCTGCTTTTCGGTCTCGCCGCCGCCCTTGGCCAGAAGGATCTGGGCATCCTCAATAACGGGGGTGTCCAGCGCGGCAAAGCCGTAGCTGCTGTAGGTATCGCGCAGGATGGCGAGCATTCTCTCAAATTGTGCCTGCTTGCCGGGCAGCAGCTCCATAAAGCCGGACAGTGTCCGGGGTTTGATAATATCCATAATGAAGTTCCTTTCTAACGAAAATGTCATTGCAACATTGAAATCCGCGTCTTGGCCCCCTCTGAGGAGGGGGCTGTCAGCCGAACAGGCTGACTGGGAACTACCCCTCAGGCCAAAATCAGAGCTTTTGGCCAGCTCCCCTCACAAGGGGAGCTAAGGCGGCTACGCCGCAGCAAGGACGGATTATGAAACCACTTGCAATGACAGTCAAATCTTAATACTTAGGCTTACCGGCGTGCAGCATTTCACGCCAATCCAGATCGCCCCGCTGCAGACCCATAATCAGCATTTCCGCAGATGCCAGATTGGTAGCAATGGGCACATTGTTCTTGTCGCAGGCGCGGATGGTCTCGATCATCTGGGCATCGTCCCAGGGATCGGTGGTGTTGGGATCGGTGAACAGCAGCACCAGATCGATTTCATTGTAGGCAATACGGGCGTTGATCTGCTGGTGACCGCCCTGTTTGTGATTCAGCAGCAGGGTGATGGGCAGACCGGTGGATTCGATAATCAGACGGCCGGTGGTAGCCGTGGCATAAAGCGTATGCTTGCTCAGTACGCTCTTGTAGGCGGTGCAAAACTGCACCATCAGCTCTTTTTTCTTGTCGTGGGCCAAAAAGGCAATATTCATAAACAAGCTCCTTTCAGAATTCCCGAAGGTCAATAGGTTCCGGGATGCCTTGGATTCTTTTAGCGATCCGCTTGCAGGCGGCAGCTGCGCCCTTGCGGGTGTATTTCAACAGTGGGGTTTCTAAATAGGCGGACAAGGGGATGCTTTCATCCTCCGGCACGATGCCCAGCAGGGGCAGCCCTGCTTCGTCCATTATATCGTCGATGGTGCGCTTGGTGCTTTCCAGCAGCTTTCTCCGGACCCGGTTCACGATGAGCCGGACTTCCGTTTTGCCCATCAGCTCCAGCTTTTGCCCGGTACAGGCGGCATCCCGGACGGCGGCGGTTTCCTGCGTGGTTACCAGAATAATCCGGTCCGCAGTGTCCGCACAGAGGGAAAACATTCTGCCCAATCCGGTGGGAGCATCCAGAAGGATGTAGTCAAACTGCCGTTTTGCCTGAGAGAGCATTTCCCGAAATGCCGCTTCGTCCACCTCTTCCGGCTTCATGCTCACCGGGGCAGTCAGAAATGACAGCTTGGGGAAATTCCGATACCGGATGGCTTGGGACAGCTGATAGTTGCCCTGGTACACATCCACAAAGGTCAGGGTGCTGCTGTCGCTCATCGCCAGCGCGATGTCCAGATTCCTTAGACCCACATCGCAATCGATGCACAGCACCTTTTTGTCCTCCTCGGCCAAAGCCGTGGCGATTCCGGCGCACAGAGAGGTTTTTCCGGTGCCTCCCTTGCCGGAAAGCACAGCGAGCAATTCGCCCATCAAAACCCCTCCTATCCCTTTTAATGTGGCTATTATAAGGTAAAAACGCACAAAAAGCAAGAGCGAAAAGTGCATTTTCGAGGGATATTTTCATCATTTTAACCAAAAAAGTCCACGAACCACTGCTGGTCGCGTAAGGCCCCCTTGTGTAAAGGGGGCTGTTAAAAATCTTGATTTTTGACTGGGGGATTGAAAACTTCTTTTCATTCGCTGCAGACAATCCCTCCGGCGCGGCTCGCGCCGTGCCACCTCCCTTTGCACAAGGGAGGCTTTATTCACAAATTTTTTACGGAAAAACACAAAATAACACTTGCATTTTTCTAAGTTTATGATATGATAGTTTAGCACTCGGAGTAAAAGAGTGCTAAACAGATAGACAAAGGCGGCTTGTCCGCTACTACGAATAAGAATTTGGAGGCAAAAAATATGAAACTCAGACCCATGGCAGACAATGTTCTGCTCAAGGCGCAGGAAGCTGAAGAAACCACCGCTTCCGGCATCATTCTGGCAACCACCACCAAGGAAAAGCCCGCGATCTATGAGGTCGTGGCCGCAGGCCCCGGCACCAAGGAAATCGAAATGACCGTCGCTTCCGGTGACAAGGTCGTTATCGGTCAGTTCGCTGGCAGCGAGATCAAGCTGGATGGCAAGGATTACAAGATCGTCAAGCTGGATGACATTCTGGCTGTTGTGGTTGACTAAGGAGGAAAAGACTTATGGCAAAGATGATTGTTTACGGTGAAGAGGCCCGCAGAAAGCTGCAGGCAGGTATTGACCAGTTGGCTGATACCGTCAAGGTCACTCTGGGACCCAAGGGCCGCAATGTTGTGCTGGGCCGCAAGTTCGGCGCACCCCTGATTACCAACGACGGTGTGACCATCGCCAAGGAAGTGGAGCTGGAGGATGCCTTTGAGAATATGGGCGCACAGCTCATCCGCGAGGTTGCTACCAAGACCAACGATGTGGCCGGTGACGGCACCACCACCGCAACTGTTCTGGCACAGGCCATCACCCGTGAGGGTCTGAAGAACCTGTCCGCCGGTGCAAATCCCATGGTTATGCGCAAGGGCATCGAGAAGGCCGTGGCCGCTGCCGTGGCCGCTATCAAGGAGCATTCCGTTCCCGTCAACGGCAGCGATGACATCGCCCGTGTCGGCACCGTGTCCTCCGGCGACGAGGCCATCGGCAAGCTGATCGCCGAGGCAATGGAGAAGGTGGGCACTGAGGGTGTTATCACCATCGAAGAGTCCAAGACCGCTGAGACTGAGCTGGATGTGGTTGACGGTATGCAGTTCGACCGGGGCTACATCTCCCCCTATATGATCACCGACACCGACAAGATGGAAGCCGTCATCGACGATGCTTATCTGCTGATCACCGATAAGAAGATTTCCTCCATTCAGGAGCTGCTGCCCATTCTGGAGCCTATGATCAAGGCCGGCAAGAAGATGATGATCATTGCCGAGGATGTGGAGGGCGACGCACTGGCAACCCTGCTGATGAACCGTCTGCGCGGCAACTTCAATGTGGTCTGCGTCAAGGCTCCCGGCTTTGGCGACCGCCGCAAGGAAATGCTGCAGGACATCGCCGTTCTCACCGGTGGTACCGTCATCTCCAGCCAGCTGAATATGGAGCTCACCGAGGCAAAGCTCTCCGATCTGGGCCGCGCCCGTCAGGTGATCGTCACCAAGGACAACACCACCATCGTGGACGGTGCAGGTGCTGACGAGGCCATTATGGCCCGCGCCCACCAGATCCGCTCTGCCATCGCTACCACCACCTCCGATTACGATCGTGAGAAGCTGCAGGAGCGTCTGGCAAAGCTGGCCGGCGGCGTGGCCGTCATCAAGGTCGGCGCACAGACCGAGATTGCTATGAAGGAGCAGAAGCTGCGCGTTGAGGATGCCCTGAACGCAACCCGCGCTGCAGTGGAAGAGGGCATCGTGGCCGGCGGCGGTACCGCTCAGGTCAACGCCATTGCGGCTGTTGAGAAGCTGGTTACCACCCTGCACGGCGACGAGAAGACCGGCGCAAAGATCATTGCCACCGCTCTGCAGGCTCCCATCCGCCAGATCGCCGAAAATGCAGGCGTGGACGGCAGTGTGGTCTATGAGAAGATCCGCTCCTCCAAGAAGGTTGGCTACGGCTACAACGCCTACACCGAAACCTATGTGGATATGATTGCCTCCGGCATCGTGGATCCCACCAAGGTGACCCGTTCCTCTTTGGAAAATGCCGCTTCCATCGCATCCTGCGTGCTGACCACCGAATCTCTGGTTGTGGATCAGCCCAACCCCGCCGGCGATGCCGCTGCCGCAGCAGCTGCCGCACAGGGCGGTATGTACTAAAATAAAAGGCTCACTTTTTGGCGGTGCTCGTAAAACAGTTAAATCCGACCTATGGTTTCGATCATAGGTCGGATTTTTTGCGATGTGTATCGGTGATAGAAAGGCTCCCTTGTGCAAAGGGAGCTGTCAGCGAAGCTGACTGAGGGAT
>SVLL01000066.1 GCA_015067935.1 Oscillospiraceae bacterium
ATGTTGGAAGAATATTTGTAGATAGTTTACATCACAAAAAAGGTTATGGTATTGCCTTAATGGGATTGGTGGAAAAAACATATCCTAATGTAAAGGAAGTAAACCTTGATACGCCGATTTGGAATGTTAGAACAAATTCGTTTTATAAGAAGTTAGAGTATATTGAGCTGAAGCAAGAGGATGGTTTTTCCATCTATCAGAAGAATTTGAAGTGAAACTTCTTATTCATAAAACTGTTAGTCCAATTCCAATTTATCAAACAGTTTACGGCAGCACCGGTTTGGTGCTGCCGTTTTGCTTTGCAACAGGAATATCAGATATATCGGATAGAAAGATCACCGAAGGAAACATGACCATCCACATAGATGGTGGTTTCTGCATCGGCGTCGGGCTGCCCGTCAAACTCCACCGCGCCCATACTGGCCCTGACATTGCTGATGACACGGCAGTGCTTGGGGACCAGCAGAATCATCTGGGCAAAGGAGCATTTTACATCCAGACGGCAGCCGTCAGCGATTTCTTCGCACTGGGTCAGGTCAATTTTGAGCTCTCCGAAGCTGACGGTTGCATTGCCAGAGGAAACCCGGTCCAGATCAACGATATGACTGTTTTCACCGAAGCTGAGGGAGGTGTCGAAATGCTCACCCTCTTCATGATGATGGCTGTCCGTCTTGCCGGAAATGTCACCGTGGCGGTGGATGTGGAATTGATGCTTTTTCGGCTTTTTCAGGGCATCAAAGAGCAGGCTCAGACCAAACATTACAATAATTATGGGCCATACAAGCTCGTCGCCGATGTCCAGTGACCAGAGCCCAAGATTGCTGACCAAATAGTAACCGCCGAAGAGTACCATACAGGACCGGAACAATGTAAATTTCCGGAAAAGACCGTCCAGACCGAAGATCAGCAGGAAGGTGGGCCAAAGGATGTCCCAGAAACCCACATCCCAGGAAAGCAGACGGGAGGCAAGCAATAAGCCACCGACAAGGAGCACCCAGAATGCCATTGCCAGAGCACCTCTGCGACCGCTGTCCCAGTGAAATTCCCATTTGCCCTTGTTGACATGGATACCGTCCTTTTCGTGGTCTTCCTCGTCCTCTACGATTTCACCTTGATGTACCGTTTCTTGGGAGTTATGTCCCAAAAGGGCATCGATAGAGATGCCGAAGATCTCCGCAAGGCGGGGGAGAGTGGCAATGTCGGGGCAGGATTGGTCATTCTCCCACTTGCTCACTGCCTGCGCGGTGACACCCAGCTGCTCTGCCAGCTGATCCTGCGTCAGCTTCAGCTTTTTGCGGTTTTCCGCAATTCGTTTGCCTAATGTTTGTTCCATAGGATTCCCTCCTTGATTTGTTGCCCTTATTATGGCACAAAATGCGCCAAAATGCTATCAAATATTTGTTAAGATGAGAAAAAACTGGCTCAACGGCAGGTTGAAAGAGAAATCAACCGCTGGTTGGTGTGCTTTTTTCTTGCATTTAGGACTGTTTTGCAGTATGATATGCAAAAGGAGTGATTCGATGCAGTTGCGAATCAAACAGCGTATTTTTGCTTGGGCAGATACTTATGATATTTTTGATGAACAGGGGAATGCAAAGTATTTCGTCAAAGGCAAGGTCTTTTCTCTCGGGCATCAGATCCATGTATTCGACAAGAAAACGGGTAAAGAGGTTGGTTCCATTCATCAAAAATTACTGACCTTTCTGCCCAAGTATGAAATTGTGATCGACGGGCGTCTTGTGGGTACCATCACAAAGTCGTTTACCTTATGGAAGCCCAAGTACCGGGTGGATTTCCGGGATTGGGAAGTGGAAGGTGATTTCTGGGGCTGGAACTATGTGGCGCGCAGGGGAGAATATGAGGTCCTGCGTGTATCGAGGGAGCTTGCGTGGAGCGATTGCTATGCAATCAACTATATCAATCCTGCCGATGAGATTCCTGCATTGCTTCTGGTGCTGGCCATCGATGCGGTCAACTGCGATGCAAACAATGTGGACATATCCGTCAATATGAATTAAGAGGAAGCATTATGGAAAAAATTACGAGCTTTACCATTGACCATATCAAACTGCAGCCGGGTTTGTATGTATCCCGGAAGGATCGGGTGGGGCAGGAGACGGTTACGACTTTTGACCTTCGCCTAACCAAGCCTAACGATGAACCGGTGATGAACACCGCAGAGGTGCACACGATTGAGCATCTGGCTGCCACCTATCTGCGCAACGAGCCCCAGTGGAAGGACAAGGTGCTGTACTTTGGCCCTATGGGCTGCCGTACCGGCTTTTATCTTCTGCTGGCAGGAGATTTGACCTCAGAAGAGATTTTGCCCCTTGTGCGCGCGTGCTTCCGCTTTATCGCTGATTTTCAGGGGGAAGTACCCGGCGCATCTGCTAAGGATTGCGGCAACTACCTGGATATGAACCTGCCTATGGCAAATTACTGGGGCAGAAAATATGCCGCCCTGCTGGAAAATATTGAGGCGGACCGTCTGGTCTACCCGGAATGAGGAGAAAACTATGAAGCTTGGAATTATCGGTGCCATGAAAATCGAAGTGGACACCCTGAAGAAAAATATGCAGAACAAGACCGTCACGGTGCGCACCGGAATGGAATTTTGCGAGGGTACGCTGGAGGGGCTCCCGGCTGTTGTGGTGCAGTGCGGTGTGGGCAAGGTCAATGCCGCTCTTTGCGTGCAGATTCTGTGCGATCTGTTTGGCGTAACCCATTTGGTGAACACCGGAATCGCCGGTTCGCTCAGTAACGAACTGGACATTGGCGATCTGGTCATCAGCAAGGATGCCATGTATCACGACTTTGATTGCGGTGGCTTTGGCTATCCCCACGGCAAGGTGCCGGGTATGGATGTGATCGCATTTCCTGCAAATGAAATGATGATGGGTTTTGCCCTTTCCGCAGCCGAGGCGGTCAACCCCGGTCACGCAAAGGTGGGCAGAGTGGCTACCGGCGATCAGTTTATCTGCGACAAGGCAGTGAAGAATGGTATTATTGAAGTCACCGGCGCACTGTGTACCGAGATGGAGGGCGGCGCAATCGCGCAGGCGGCTTATCGGAACGAAGTGCCCTTCGTAATCATCCGGGCCATCTCCGACAAGGCGGACGACAGCGCGGATATGGACTATCCCACTTTTGAGGCACTGGCGGCCCACCGCTGCGCTGCTGTTGTGCAGACTATGGCGCAAAAGCTGAAAGAAGCATAATTTTAGCCGGCTGGACTTCCAGCCGGCTTTAATATATTTACAAAATCAAGCAGATGAGTCCGGTAGCGCCTTCATTTACGATGCGCCCCAATGTTCCCCGGAACTTGCTTCGCACATCTTCGGGCATTCGGATGACCTTGGCGGTCAAACCCTCCTGAATCAGCTCATAAACGGATTTTCCAAAGATGTTACTCTGCCAAAGTTTATCCGGATCCTCACCGGTGAGGTAGGAGATCAGGTCCTGAGATTGCTGTTCACTACCCACCATAGGGCTGATTTCCGTGTCAATGTCCACCCGGATCATGTGGATGGAGGGCGCGCCGGCTTTCAGCTTTACACCAAATGCACCATTCTTCCGCAATACCTCCGGCGTTTGCAGAGTCATTTCCTCTGCATTAGGCATCACGATGCCATAGCCTGTTGCCTTTACAGCAGAAAGCGCATCAGAGATTTTGTCGTATTCCTTCTTAATGGCACTCAAGTCTGTCAGCAGCTGCAAAAGCTGGGCATCTGTGGTGATGGTCAGCCCTGCCTTGCTGCTGAGAATCTGGTAGAACAGACTTTCGGGGAATTGCAGCACACAGGAAACTGTTCCGGTGGCCAAATCAATGTCCCGGACGGCGTAGCCTTGGAGCTGTTCCACCTCATTCAGGGCGGAGAGGGCAGCCTCTGCCTGACCGACTGGCCCAATTTTCTCGCCGCATTGCCGCAGAATCTCATACAGTGCGGCCTTGACAGGATGCTCCGGCTCCAGTGCATCCATCCAGCGGGGCAGGTAGATTTTCATCTCCTGCATAGGAAAAGCGTACAGAAGATCCTTCAAAAGGGAAGTGATGCCTTCGCCATCCAGAGCCTGACAGTCGGCAATGGCGGCTTCCACGCCGAAGGCATCCCGTAGATAATCCTGCACTTCCTTTGCCGCTGCACCGCCGGGGTGGCGGCTGTTGATGATTACCAGAAACGGTTTGTCGGTGGCCTGCATATCCACAATGGCGCGTTTTTCCGCATCCAGATAGTCACTGCGGGGAATGTCGGTAATGGTGCCGTCAGTGGTCACCACCAGACCGATGGAGCAATGCTCCTCCATTACTTTCTTCGTACCAAGCTCTGCGGCCTCTGTCATGGGGATTTCGTGGTCATACCAAGGTGTGGTCACCATACGGGGAACGCCGTCCTCGTCAGCCCCTACCGCGCCCCGGACCATATAGCCAACGGAGTCGATCATCCGCACCCGGAGCTTGACTTTTCCGTCGGGGGAGATCTCAATGGCCTCTTCCGGCACAAATTTCGGCTCTGAGGTCATAATGGTCTTGCCGGAACCGCTCTGGGGCAGCTCATCTCTTGCTCGTTCTTTCCGATAGGGGTCATCAATTCTGGGGATGACCAGCTCCTCCATAATGCGCTTGATCAGGGTGGATTTGCCGGTCCTTACCGGACCAACCACGCCCATATAAATGTTTCCGCCGGTTCTGGCGGCAATGTCTGCGTAAATATTTTCCATAGCCTGCCTCCTCATCCGGCAGGAGAGAAGGCTCCTGCCATGGTCTATCACAAGGTATGTCCGTCGGAAAGAGAATAGAACGGCACTGCGGGGAAAAATTCATGGAAATAATTGCGAAAAATGAAAAAATAGTATTTGACAAATGGCACAAACCGCTATATAATATCAAAGCACGATTGCGAGGAGGGGGATACTATGCTCTTAGGACTCTCTAAAATAATAGACTGTCCCGGCGCGTCTGTTCCCTTTTCCACCAGCGTGGACCTGAGTGATCTTCAATATGGCGAAAGCTTTCCGGTCGATGAACCGGTGCTGGCTTCCGGTACTGTGCGCAACACTGCCGGTGTGCTGGTGATGACCGGTGAAATCCATACCACCATCCACGGCGTCTGCGACCGCTGCGCCCGGGACTTTGAGAAGGATGTGGACCTTCCCATTGATGTGGTGTTGGTGACCGAGCTGAGCAATGAGGAAAATGAAGACGAATGGGTATTCCCTCTGGTGGGCGATAACGCAGATTTGGAAGACATTGTCCGCACCGTTTTTGTGCTGAATCTGGATTCTAAGCTGCTGTGCAAGGAAGATTGCAAAGGGTTGTGTTGCCGTTGCGGTAAAAACCTGAACGATGGTCCCTGCAATTGCCAAAAGGAGTGCGATCCCCGTTTTGCTGCTTTGAAGCAGCTTCTCGAGAAGTAAAAACATAAGAATGCTGCAAAAAGCAGTTTGACCAAGGAGGTGTCATCCATGGCTGTCCCTAAGTGTAAAGTATCCAAGGCCCGTCGTGATAAGCGTCGTG
>SVLL01000009.1 GCA_015067935.1 Oscillospiraceae bacterium
CAGCTTTATCTCAATTTCAACGCCAGCCGGCAGATCCAGGCTCATCAGAGCCTCAACGGTCTTCTGGTTGGGGTTGAGAATATCGATCAGTCTCTTGTGGGTTCTGCGCTCGAACTGCTCACGGCTATCCTTGTACTTATGGACAGCGCGAAGGATGGTTACGATTTCCTTCTTGGTGGGCAGCGGGATGGGACCGGAAACGGTTGCACCGTTACGCTTTGCGGTCTCCACGATCTTGGCCGCGCTGGAGTCGATCAGCTGGTGATCGTATGCCTTCAAGCGGATGCGGATCATTTGATTTGCCATGGTTTGTTTTCCTCCTTGATTTTCGTACTCAGTTTACTTGGTTTGGCTGGGTACGGTCGAACTGTTTTTTGTCTTCACGCCACCGTGCGTATCATTCTGAGCCATGAAAAATGGCCGACGCAAGCCGACCCTTTTCCAAGGCGCAGCGATATACGCAGCGCAAGACCTTGGACAGTTCAGCCGCCCGATGACCGGACATACTCCGCAGAAGTTACCGTTTTTTAGACGCAATCTCCTGCATCATCGCATTGCGCGCATAGTATCCCTACACACGCTCGATCATGATACCACCTATTTTCTCTTTTGTCAAGCACAATTTCAGTAAAATCTCTAAAAAAAACAATTATTTTTCGTTTAAAATGCAAAGAGAAAGCACTCTCGTATCAAAGAGTGCTTTTCCTCTGTTCTGTTGTCATAAAAAGCTGTTTATGCAGGTACCAAACATATCCGCCGTAAACAAAAATATTGACAATCGCCAGTATTGGCAGATCAAGTACCCGATTGTGGAACAAATAGTCTCCGTAGGTGCATAGGTTGATCCCCTGCAATGTCACACACAGTGGGATCGTCTTGGGAATCAAAATTGCCAGGGCGATCGCCATAATGTCACACGGATAAGCATATCGCTCGTGCATAGACGGCAGCAGCAGCACACAGGTATATGCCAGCAAAAATGCCATAATCACCAGATTCCGCCCCTCGGCCTGAACCTTCTTTTTCAGCCAAATCAACATCATCAATGCCAGAACAGCTACCGTCAGTACGATTGCCAGGGTTTTTAATAAAGCAAATTCGTCGTTGTTTCGTTCATGGGTCAAAAGCAGCCACACAGACGGATAGTTCATAGACATATACGGATAGGTATTTGTCTGAGAGAGATAGATGGTGAACATACTCAGAAGATTTCTTCCCACGAACAGCAAAGGCAGACCGGCAGCCAACATTGTGCCGGGAATCAGCGCAAATTGCAGCACCGTGAATTTTCTGCGTTGGTAGTATACAAACAAGAAAACCGGCAGGAAGAAAATGGCCTGCAATTTAAAGGCGAAGGACAACCCCAAAAGCACCATAGCCCAAGGGTACTTCTCCTTTAGAAACGCCAGCAGTGCCCATATGGCAAATGCTGTGTAAATAGAGTCGCACTGCGCCCACGCGCCGGAATTAAGCACAACGGTAGGGAGCAGCAATACTGCCCCATAGCCCAACAACGCCTTCCACGCTCTGTTTTCCCTTGTCAGGGACAGCACCAGCAAGCCTGTACCGAGTGCCAGCAGATAGTCAAAGATACAGGAAAGCATTTTATAAGCGATCAAGGGTTCCAGCGGCAATTTGGTCATCACCCAGATTGCAGCCTGATATAAAAAGTTGTAATCCCCTACTTGTTTGGAAATCCCATTTTCCGCAATATACTGATACCACGGCAGTAGGAATCCGGAAGCATCCATGCTGACATATTCTTGCAGCGGCAACCGCACAATCACGCCGGCAGCTGTGATGATCAAAGCAACGATCACTGCCAGATATTTGTCGATCCATTGAAGAATTCTTTGTTCAAGCTTGAACACCGCACTCACCTCGTTGGAAAGTGCTCTCCTGACGGAGAGCACGCTTTCATTTGATTTCCCACTGTTTGATCTGACTGACTTTTTCGTAAAGCCGCAGGTAGCTATCGTAGCGGGTGGGCTCAATCTCTCCTGCCGCTACCGCTGCCGTAACAGCGCAGCCGGGTTCTTTTCTGTGGGTGCAGTCCCGGAATTGGCATTGCCCGATATGCGCCCCAAAATCCGGGAAGGCATACTGGAGATTCTCTTTCAGAATGATCTCCATCATATCCGTATCAAAGGAGGAAAAGCCGGGGGTATCCGCCACAAGAGTCCCCTCCCCCAAATCGTACAGCTCCACATGCCGGGTGGTATGGCGGCCCCGGCCCAGCTTTTCCGACACCTCGCCGGTGCTGAGTGCCAGCTCCGGGCAGAGCCGGTTGAGAATACTGCTCTTGCCCACACCGGAATTTCCTGTAAAGGCAGTGAGCTTGCCGCGGATCAATTGCCGCAGCTCCTCCACCCCTTCTCCGGTCTCTGCACTGGTACAGATTACCTGAAACCCGGCATGCCGGTAAATCCGCTCCAAATCAATTGCCGGATCCAGATCGCATTTGTTGATGCAAAGATACACCGGCACTTCCTGATCTCCGGCAATGGCAGCCACCCGGTCAATGAGAAACGGTTCCGTCACCGGGTTGACATTGGCGGCAAATACCACCAGTGCATCCACATTGGCCACCGCCGGGCGGACGAAGGAATTGCGTCGGGGCAGGATCTTCTCCACCATACCTTTTCCGTTTTCTACGGAAATTTCAACCATATCACCGGTCAGAGGGCTGTTGCCCCCCTTCCGCAGAACGCCCCGTGCCCGGCAGGAGATCAGCTTCTGTCCTGCCTGCACATCATAAAAGCCACTGATGGACCGTACGATCCGGCCTGTTTTTCTTTCACTCATGGGCACTTACAGACCGGGATCTTCTTCCGTGAAGTCCAAAAGGAAATCCCATGTTGTACCGGCGGTATCACTGAGCTTGGCAGTATAGGTCATCAGACCTTCGCCCCACAGCTTTACATCCACCATAATCGTGCCGGCATAGATCTGCCGTTCTGCCACCAGCTTATCGCCAACCCAGATAGTTAAAACGCAATCCTCTGTTGCAGGCATCGGCAGGGCCAGCGGAATTTGCTGCATCAATGTGTAATCGGGCAGTACCACAGGCGGATCAACAGGATCCTCAGCAGGACCCTTGGAAACCTTCAGCTGAATGGTGGTGGTCACATCCATTTTGTAGCCGCCCTCGGGTCTTTGCTCCAGAACGGTGCCCTTGGGATGCTCGCTCTCCACCTCTTCGATCTCCACATTGAAGAAGCCGGCCTTATTCAGCATATTGGTTGCTACCATCTGGGTGTAGCCGCTGACCTTGGGAAGGTCTGCCATAGCTACCTGAGAACCGGCACTGATCCAGATATCAACCGTCTGTCCCTTGAGCAGCACGGTTCCTTCCACGGGATTGGTGCGAATCACGCAGCCTGCAGTCACCGTGCTGTTGTATTCCTTACGGGGAATGACATGCAGATTCAAATCCAAATCCTTCAGATATCGCTCTGCCCAGTCCTGATCGGCACCGATCATATTGGGCATTTTAACCTCCACGGGTTTTGGGCCCCAGCTGACCAGGATTCGGACCGTATCACCACGGTTCATCCGTTGGTTGGCCCTGGGGGACTGGTCCATAATCGTTCCCGCGGGGTAGGTATCGCTATGCTCATATTTTACTTCCAGGGTCACATCCCCGTAATTCTGGGAAGCATCATAAATCTTTCCCACCAAGCTGGGCGCAGTGATAATACCCTCGGCAGAATTGCTGTTTGCCAGCGCAACACCCAAGAAAACCACAGCGATCAGTGCCACAGCTGCACAGACGAGGATCGCAATGGTTGCCGCCTTGCTGCGCTCTTCCTTCTCCTCCACGATCACCTCACGGCGGCGGGCAGGCTTACGACCGGAGCTGCTTCTCTTGCTGCTGCCGGAACGGCCGCCATTGCTGCCGGTGCGCTCCCGTGCGGGCTTCACCGGAGGCAACTTGTCCTCAGGCTTTCGGGGTGGGGGCTGCAAACGGGTCGCATCGTCAATATCCTTATCCGGATTGTTATAGTCGAACAAAATGGTGGGGTTTTTCCGGAATTCATCCAGATCCGTCAGCAGTGCAGAGGCAGAGGGAAAACGGTCAGCCGGCTGTTGGGACATACACCGCACAATAATCTGCTCCAATCCGCCGGGAATGTGGGGATTGATGGCAGAGGGCAGCGTTGCCTTGCCGTTGATGTGCTGAATGGCAACTGCCACGGGGGTCTCGCCATCATAGGGTGGGCGGCCGGTAGCCATTTCATACATCACAACGCCCAAAGAGTAAATATCGGAACGGATATCCACTCTGCCGCCCTTGGCCTGCTCCGGAGACAGATAGTGCACCGAGCCCAGAGCTTCCTTGGTAAGCGTGTTGCTTTCATTCATCACCCGGGCAATACCGAAATCCGTCACCTTCACAGAACCGTTTTTCAGCACCATCACATTATGGGGTTTGATGTCCCGGTGGATGATGCCACGGCTGTGGGCGTGCTCCAGAGCCTTGGCAATCTGGATGGCGAAATGCAGCGTTTCCTTCCAGTTGACAGTACCCTTCTTTTCCATATACTGCTTCAGGGTGATACCGTCAATCAGCTCCATTACGATGTAATCCGCTTCATTGGTGGTGGACACATCGTACACCGACACAATGTTGGGATGGCTGAGCATAGCAACTGCGCGACTTTCCGCGTGGAAACGGCTGCGGAATTCCTCATCCTGAATAAACTCCGCCCGCAGAATTTTGATAGCAACCAAGCGGTTCAACCGACGGCAACGGGCCTTGTAGACCACTGCCATACCACCGGTGCCGATTTTTTCCAATATTTCATATCGGTCATCCAGTACGCGGCCGATATACTTATCCATATCCATATCCATAGTAAGCAACTCCTTTCCGTACCGGTTCAAAGCTGAACCAGCACGCAGGTCACATTATCCGGTGCGCCGCGGTCTTTAGCGGTATTCAGCAACGCTTCGCAGCACAGGGCCTTATTTTCTCCGTGAACCACCTCAAATAGCAGTTCCTGATCATCCATCAGATTGCTCAGACCATCGGAGCAGAGGAGCATATACTCCCCCTTTTCCATATCCACATGGAACAAATCCGCTTCTGCAAAAGTTTCCGTTCCAATGGCACGGGTGATGTAATTCTTTCCCGGATAGGTTTTGGCCTCTTCGGATGTGATCTCCCCACGCAGCACCATCATTTCTACCAGAGAATGATCTACCGTGATCTTCTGGATGCCGTTTCCGCGGATGTGATAGGCACGGCTGTCGCCCACATTGACAATGGCCGCATCCTTGTCCTTGATGAGTGCTGCCACCAGCGTGGTGCCCATACCGGCACACTCACGGTGCTGCTGCGCGTGGTCATAGACCCGGAAATTAGCCTCCTTTGTGGCACTGCGAAGGAGATGATTGATCTGTGTCTGATCCATATCGTTCTTCCAGTTTTTGCGCACTTCTTCCACAAAAACCTCAGCAGCCAGCATACTTGCCACATTTCCGGCCTTTGCACCGCCCATGCCGTCACAAACGACGCACAGCACAGCATCCTTTCCCAGATTTTCAATTTGATAGATGTCTTGGTTCTGTTCACGGACGCAACCAAGGTCCGTAATGCCCCAATACTGCATCTTCCTTCACTCCTTCCGGGTGATTTGCGGCTCATTTGTCATCAGCAGATGAGCCTTGTTCTTTGGTATATTTTCGTCTGAGCTGACCGCAGGAGGCATCAATATCGCCGCCCAAGCTTCTGCGCACCGTTGCGGGAATTCCGGCATCCTCCAAGGTCTTTTGGAAACGGGCAACCGCATTTTTGGAGCTTGGCTTCAGGGGGCTTTCCTCCACATGGTTCAGCGGGATCAGATTGAAATGGGCCGGCAGGCCCTTCAGCCTGCGGATCAGTTCTTTTGCGTGCTCTACCGAGTCATTCACCCCGTCGATCATCGCATACTCAAAGGAGATGCGGCGGGATGTCTCAGCATAGTACCGGCGGCAGGCCGCCAGCAATTCTTCTGTGGGATATGCCTTATTCACCGGCATAATGGTGCTGCGCACCTCATCGTTAGGTGCGTGCAGGGACACCGAGAGCGTCAGCTGCAGCTTGCGCTTGGCAAGCGCATCGATTTTTGGCACAAGGCCGCAGGTACTCAGGCTGATGTGACGCATAGAGATATTCATTCCCTCCGGGCTGTTCACCAGCTCCAGAAAGCGCATCACATTGTCAAAATTATCAAGGGGTTCACCAATGCCCATCAGCACAATGTGGGAAACAGGCAAGCCGGAATCAATCTGCGTGAACAGCACCTGATCCAGCATTTCAAAAGGCTCCAGCCGACGGACTAAGCCGCCCAGCGTAGATGCACAGAAGGCACAACCCATCAGGCAGCCCACTTCCGAAGAAATGCACACGGTATTGCCGTAGTGATACCGCATTAGCACCGTTTCCACGCAGTTACCGTCAGAAAGCTGCCATAAGTATTTGATCGTCCCATCCTTTTGGGATTCCTGCTTGCGCACTACCTTTGGCGCGTTGATGGGATATTTTCCCGCCAGTGCTGCCCTGAGGCTCTGGGGCAGGTTGCTCATTTCCTCATAGCTCCTGACACCTTTATGCAGCCATGTAAAGACCTGCTTTGCCCGGAATGCCGGCTGACCCAATTCTTTCAGAATGGCACCCAGCTCCGGAATGGTCATAGATTTTAAGTTTGCACTCATGCTTTCCTCCGCAGCTTTGCGATAAAGAAGCCATCGGTATCATACTGTCCGGGAACAAGGGCAAGCATACCGGTAGTATTTTCCGGGAAGACAGCAGGAAGGGGCAGCTTTTCCAGCTGAAAATCCGGATGGTGGGCCAAAAAGCTTTCCACCACAGCCTCATTCTCCGCCCGTACCAAGGTGCAGGTGGAATACATCAATACGCCGCCGGGCTTAACATACTGGGCCTGCTTACTCAAGATCCGCAGCTGCAGCTGAGGAAGTCTTGACATCTCCTCCGGATCCTTGTAGCGGATATCCGGCTTTTTACGGATGATGCCATAGCCGGAGCAAGGCACATCGGCCAGCACCACATCCATCTTTTCCAGCCAGCCGGCGTGATTCTCCGTAGCATCCTGCTCGCGCACCAACACGCAATCAAAGCCCAGACGGTCAGCACCGTTTTGAATAAGCGTCGTTTTATGGCGATGGATATCGCAGGAGCGGATATGCCCCTTATTTTCCATGGCAATGGCAGCGGCAAAGGTCTTTCCGCCGGGAGCGGCGCAGCAATCCAGCACGCGGGTGCTCTCCCCCGCCTGAATGCCGGCGCACATCACCGCCAGCTTACTTGCCGCATCCTGTACATAGAACAGGCCCTCTTTAAATGCCTGCAGCTTTTCCAGACTTCCGGTATTGCCCAAAATCAGGCAATCGGGCATCCAAGGATGAGGCAGTGCCGTCACTTCCTCTTCCTTCAGCTTTGCGATCAGATCTCCTGTAGTGATACGCAGTGTATTGGTCTGTACCACAGTTTGGGGCGTATCGTTATTGGCAGCCAGCATCGGCTCCAACTTTTCCTGTCCCACATAGCTTTCCAGCAGATCAATCAGCTTCTGCGGATGGGAATACCGGTCCCCCAAGGTTGTGGGCTGCTCCAATGTACCCTTGGTACGCACCGCGCTCCGCAGCACCGCATTCACAAGGCCGGGCGCAAACCGCTGGGTGCGGCAATATTTCTTTACCAGATCCACCGACTCATTCACAGCGGCAGATTCCGGGATTTTATCCAGTTCATAGATTTGATAAAGACCCATGTGAAGGATGTCACGCACCACCGGATGCAGATCCTTGACCTTGCCGGTGAGCAGCTGCTGCAGGAAGAAATCCAGCATACCCCGATGCTGCAAAACACCATAGCACAGCCGGGTGGCGAGAGCGGCATCCCGTCTGTCCAACCGGTCACGGGCAATATAATCTTTTAAAACACCGTTAGACCAAGCCGCGCGCTTACGGCAGGCAATGAGTGCATCCAATGCTGTTTTTCTTGCAGACATTTTTTATCCCTCCAGTGGGTGTCCTCTGAAATAATCCGGTGCTGCCATCCGTTTGCCGCCTTCGGCCTGCAAGGAGAGGATTTCAACAGCACCGCTACCGCAGGCAACCTGCAGGCCGGTTTTGGTCAAACCCAGAATTTCACCGGGTTGTCCTTTGCCCTCCACCACTTTGGTGGCGTGAATTTTAAACTTTGTTCCGGCGATTTCTGCCGTAGCCACCGGCCACGGGTGCAGACCCCGGACCTGATTGTGGACCTGTTGGGCCGTCTTTGTCCAATCGATGGGACACATAGACTTATCCAGCATCGGTGCATAGGTGGCCTTTTCATTCTCCTGCGGTGTGGCTGTTACCTCGCCCTTTTCCACTTTCGTGAGGGTCTTGCTCAAAAGGCCTGCGCCCAGCACCGCCAAGCGGTCCAGCAGTTCACCGGCTGTTTCGTCGGGTCCGATGGGCGTTTTGGCCACATCGATCATATCGCCGGCATCCATCTCCCGGATCAGATACATCGCTGTCACACCGGTTTCGGGAAGCCCGTCCAGCACCGCCCACTGATAGGGGGCAGAGCCCCGGTATTGGGGCAATACGCTTGCGTGGATGTTGATAAAGCCCTTAGGCGCAATATCCAGCACTCGCTGAGGCAGGATCCGACCGTAGGCAACCACCGCCACCACATCCGGCTGCAGGGCTTTCAGTTCTTCCACCGTTTCGTCCTCCCGGAAATTCTCCGGCTGAAACACCGGCAAACCGTGTGCCAGCGCAACCTCCTTTACGGGAGAATATACCATTTTCATTCCCCGGCCCTTGGGGCGGTCCGGCTGGGTGTACACACCCACCACCTGAAAGCCATCGTCCAATATTTGGGTCAGGCAGGTGGCCGCAATGTCCGGGGTTCCCATAAATACAACGCGCATTTTCTTTCCTCCTGAGAGAATCAGTCGTCGGCCTCCAGCTCCTCCTCGGTCAGGAAGCGTTCCATGACCTGGGTGTAGAGAATGCCGTCCAAATGGTCCAGCTCGTGGCAGAAGCAGCGGCCGATCAGTTCTTCGCCTTCCGCTTCAAACCAGTTGCCGTTCCGGTCCTGCGCCCGGACTTTGGCATAGTAGGGGCGTTTCACCAGACCGTAGCGACCGGGCACGCTCAGACAACCCTCAGGGCCTTCCTGCTCACCACTGGTCTCCAACAGCTCCGGATTCACCAGCTCCAGAATCTGCTCACCGGTGTCCACGATGACCACCCGGCGGAGAATGCCGATCTGGGGAGCGGCCAGACCCACACCGTTTGCCTCGGCAAGGGTTTCTGCCATATCGTCCAGCAGCTTGTGGAGCTTACCGTCAAATTTTTCCACCGGTCTGCAAACCTTATGCAGAGCCGGGTCCTTTTCATCTAAAATTTTGCGCAATCCCATTTCTCTTCCTCTATTCTTCCATTCCGTTTACATCCACAAAGGCACTGACGCCACGATTTTCCTTATCCTGCATAAATTGCCGCAACAGATGGGCCAGCAGCAGGCGCAAGGGCTTGGTCATACGGCACCGCAATGTCAAGCGGTAACGGAAATTGTAGTTGATTTTCGGCACTGCACAGGGTGCAGGTCCCAGCACCCGGCAGACTTCCGCCGCATAGGTGCTTTGTTTCAGGCAGGCATTCAGGCTGTCGCGGAACTTGGCCGCGCCCCGAAGAACTCGGGCTTCCTCCTGCCCCAAAAATGTAATGGCATCCAAATCGCCGAAGGGCGGACTGTCCTGCATACGGCGCAGCTGCTGTTCCAGCTCGTAAAAACCGTCATAATCCTGCTTGGCAGCCAGTTCAATCACCTTGTGATTGGGCACAAGGGTCTGAATCAACGCCTCGCCGGGTGCATCGCCCCGACCGGCACGCCCCACCACTTGGGTCAGCATATTAAAGGTTGTTTCCGCTGCCCGATAAGACCCGGAATACAATTCCCGATCCGCATCCAGCACGCCCACCAGCGTCACATCCGGGAAATTCAAGCCCTTTGCCACCATCTGGGTACCGATCAGCACCGGGATGTGCTCGTTTTTGAATCGCTCCAGAATTTTTTCGTGGGTATTGACGGCGCTGACCGTATCCGCATCCATTCGGATGACTTCCATCCCCGGGAATCGCATCTGCAATTCCTGCTGAGCCTTTTGGGTGCCGGTGCCAATTCTTTTCAGCGGACCGCCACAGCCGGGGCAGCGTTTGGGTGCCGGAACGGAGTGACCGCAATAGTGGCACATCAGCCGCTCGTTGGCACTGTGATAGGTCAGCCTTGCGCTGCAGCGGGGACATTCCGGAGCTTCCCGGCAATCCACGCACACCAGTGCCCGGCTGTTGCCCCGTCTGTTCAGAAACAGAATGCTCTGTTTCCCTGCCTTATGGTTCTTCTCGATCCGCTCCAGCAGATCAAAGCTAAAATCAGAATCGTTGCCGTTTTTCAGCTCCTCGGCCATATCCACGATACGCACAGCCGGGAGTTTTCGACCGCCGAAGCGGTTTTTCAGCGTATAGAGCTGATAATCGCCGTTTTTCGCCCGGTACATACTCTCCACCGACGGTGTGGCAGAGCCAAGCACCACCAGTGCGTTTTCCCGGATGCCCCGCCAGATCGCCACCTCTTTGGCGGAATAACGGGGGGAATTTTCGGACTTGTAGGAGTGTTCCTGCTCCTCGTCCATAATGATAACACCAAATTGTGAACTGGGTGCGAACACCGCACTTCGTGTTCCCACCACAACTTTTGCCTCACCGGATGCGATGCGTTTCCACTGGTCGTTCCGCTCTCCAGGAGATAGGTAACTGTGCTGTACTGCTACCTTGTTCCCAAAATGGGCAGCCAGCAGACTGAGCAGCTGAGGGGTCAAGCCGATTTCCGGCACCATCAGCAGGGCAGTTTTACCCTCTTCCAGACAGCGGTTAATCAGCTTCAGATAGATGGCTGTTTTTCCCGAGCCGGTGACACCGTGCAGCAATGCCACACCGGGCTTGTCCCGGTGCATCTGCTCATTCAGCCCGTCAAATACCTGCTGCTGCTCATCGCTGAGCACCAAGGGGCCGTCCAAGACCGCCGGCCGGATCTCCCGGCAGCGAAGCACCGCCCTTTCCGTCAGCACCAGATATCCCAGCTCCACAAGCCGATTAACGGTAGCGGTATTGGCACCGGTGTAGTAGCACAGTTCCTTGACAGACACACTTCCAATGCTGCACATCAGCTCCAAGACGCTGCGCTGCATTGCTGCAGACCGGGGGCGGTGGGAAGCAAATTCCATTGCCTCCTCCGCAGAAGCTGCCAAGGTGGCAATCTTCTCGGTCTTGTCCTTATTGCGCTGCAGCAGGCTTGTCTTGCCGGTGATCCACTTTTTCTTCAGCAGATACTGCAAAACGCCCCGAAAATCCTCGTCATCCGCCACAAGGGCGCGCAGGACGGGTTCATCTGCTTCACCGCCCAGATTCTCGATGCATCTCAATACATCCTCGGCAAATTCCCGACGGGGCGGATTCTCTTTCCAGCTCACATCCTCCGTAAGGCGGTAGGTGTTCTTCTCTTTAAACCACAGCCCGGCAGGAAGCATCACCCGCACCGCTTCATAAAAGGTGCAGAAATACCGCTCACGCAGGAATGCCGCCAACCGCAGCATCATAGGCATCAAGAGGCTCTTTTCATCCAGCACCTGCTCGATGGTCTTCAGCCCCTGCCCACTTCCCTCTTCCACGGACAGCACCACACCTTCGCAACGGCGGTTGCCCCGACCGAAGGGAACCATCACCCGCTGACCGGGCTCCAAAGTCCAGCCGGCAGGAATGGCGTAGGAATAGGGCTTATCAATGGCAAAAGTTGCCGCAGAAACAGCAATCTTTCCGATCATAGCCCCATCCTCCTTCGTTTTTTAGCCTGCGTATTCTTCCTTCAAAGAAGCGGTGAGCTTGCCCTCAGCCACTTCACGGATGGCCAAGGTCACCGGCTTTTCGGTGAGCTCCTCGCCAAATTCCTCAGCCTCTTCTGCGATCTGACGGGCGCGCTGTGCGACCACATTCACCAGCAGGTAACGGCTTTCCACATCTTTCAGCAAATCTGCTACAGGGGGGTACAACATATTCTCTTCCTCCAATTACTTCATATCTGCTTGCGCAATGATATGTAAAATTTGATCGGCGCAGGCTTCCACCTGGTCGTTAACGACTACATAGTCGTATTTGCTCTTTTGCTCGGTCTCCCATTTTGCCCGTTCCAGCCGCATGGCGATCTGCTCGTCCGAGGTATCGCCCCGGCTGCGCAGACGACGCTCCAGCTCTTCCCATGATGGGGGTTCAATAAAAATCAGGATGGCATCGGACCGCTTGGCCCGGACATTGAATGCGCCCACCGGCTCGATATCCAGAATCACATGACCCTGCTCCAGCTTTTCCTCCACCTGCTTGGCGGGGGTGCCGTACCACTTCATATTGTGGCCGTCATACTCCAGGAAGGCGTCCTCTGCAATCATCTTTTCAAACTGCTCGTTGGTAACGAAGTAGTAATGCACGCCGTCCACTTCCTCGGGACGGGGATCACGGGTGGTTGCCGAAACAGAGAATTGCAGATCCGGCCGGGTGGCCATCACTTTTTTCAGCACTGTGCTTTTACCTACGCCGGAAGCACCGGAGATAATAAACAATTTGCCCATCATTCTTCCTCTCCTTCGTTACATTTTTCTGTCCACCGAGCGGATAAAGTCTCCGGAGCGACGGCGGACAAAATCACATGGTCCGTATCCATCAGCAGTACGGTTTTTGTTTTGTGACCGTAGGATGCATCGATGAGCATTCCCCGATCCCGCGCTTCCTGAATCAGCCGCTTGATGGGAGCCGACTCCGGTGTGACGATCGCAAGCAGACGGGATGCTGCGATCATACTGCCAAACCCAATGTTAATCAGCTTCATTCCCATTCCTCACTCAATGTTCTGGGTCTGCTCGCGGATCTTTTCCAGCTCCGCCTTGATGTCCACCACGATACGGGCCAGCTTCACATCGGTGCATTTGGAGCCGATGGTGTTGGCCTCCCGGTTCATCTCCTGCAGCAGGAAATCCAGCTTTCGACCTACCGCGCCACCATTGGTGAGCATTTCGTTCATCTGGGTCAGATGGCTGCGCAGACGGACAGTTTCCTCATCCACCGCAACCTTATCGGCAAAGATAGCCGCTTCCGTCAAAATTCGGTTTTCGTCGATATTGGCAGAAGCAAGCACTTCCTTCAGCTTTGCCTCCAGACGGGCGCGATAATCGATCACCGTCTGGGCATTGCCCTGCTCCACCTGGGACACCAGCTCCAGAATGGTATTGCCCCGGCTGCGCAGGTCTGCATCCAGTGCCTGACCCTCGGTGCAGCGCATGGCATCATAGCCTGCCAACGCCTGTGCAACCACTTCCATCAGGTCCTTCTGGAGCTGCTCCTCATCCACCTGAGGTTTGTCTACGGAGAAAACCTCCGGCAAACGGGAAACTGCCGACACGCTGATGTCATCGCGCACTCCGAAATCCGACACCATCTGCCGCATTGCAGCAAGATAGCCTTCCAAAACGGCCGTGTTCAGGGTAATGGTGGTATCGTCCGCATTTTCGGACTTGACGGAGATGTAAACATCTACCTTGCCTCTGGAAACCGATGCCTTCACTGCCTGCTTGACAGCATCCTCAGCAAAGGATACCATCCGGGGCAGCTTCACACTGCAATCCAGATAGCGGTTATTGACGGAGCGCAGCTCCACTGTAAATTCTCTTCCGTTCACGGTCGCCACTGCGCGCCCGTAGCCGGTCATACTCTTTATCAAGTTTCTGTCCTCCTAATTCCTTAACCGTTGACTGGCGTCACGATTGCTTCCACAATGTAATGATCTACAACAAAGCTCTGATTGTAGCGGGTAAAGATCACCGCAGCAGTAAAACTGCCGTCACCGTCGACTGTGGCATTGGAAAAATCCACCTGAACGGTAATATCCTCTGGATCGATATAAGGCAGCTGGAAATCGGGACCTCTCATAATCACATCCAGATATTTTGTTTTGAAATCCACCTGCAGCCCTTCGGGAACATTGATTTTCTCAAAGGCAGTTACCCGAACGGTTTTGGCGGCCAGCTTGGGCATTTGCACCACGACCTTGACCACATTCACATCCGATTGATTGGTCAGCTCATAGGGTGTCAGCAGATCGCTCACATTCAGGTCGCTGATAACGATCTGCAGGCCGTTCACCAGGGGATCACCTATGGGTTCGCCGGTCATCAAGCCCAAATCGATCTTTGTATCAAAGAGCAGCTTGTTATCCCGCAGAATACCGGCACTCTGCGCGACTGCCAGCTGGGTTTCACTGCCGGCAATCTTGATGGGCGTTTTAATAATCTCGCCGGTTTCCTGATTGTAGTAGGTCACGGTATAGTCCTTGGATGTGATACCGGCACCTTCCAGGATCTCTACTGCAACGGAAACTTCCTGTACCTTCTGAATCTTCAGGGTGCAATGAATCTTCTGGGGGGTTGCCTTTACCCACTTGCTGTCCACAGCATTGCCGGCAGCATCCCGAAGAACATATTCGAACTGTTGGCTGATCGTACCCCTTTGGCCGGTCAGGTCAATAAGGACCTCTGCCTCCATGATGCGGTCAATCACATCTGCAGGACCGGCGATGGTGATCTTTTCATAGTCCAACACCGCTTCATCCACCAACGCTTCATAGCCCGGCTCTGCTCCGCTCAGCTTCAAGACCACATCCACCGGCTTAGACTTGCGCTCCACAACACTCAAGGTGATCTGCTGGGGTGTCTGGCTTAAAACCTCAAAGGCATTGGAGGGCACATCACCGGGATAGACGATGGAATAGCTGATGCTCTGTTCGCCAGCACTGTAGATACGGGACAGATCCGCCCGAATTGTAATATTACCGTTGTTCAGCTTGATCATATCAGCCCGGTTACCGGAAAGCTTCAGCGTAACGGTAGGATCCTCGTTGGAAGCCAGCATCAATCCCCGTTCCAAAAGAATATCTTCATTCTCCAGCACCACCGGAATATTGTGGAAGGTATCCTCCCATTCCGGGTTGACCACAGTAACCACATACAGCCAAAGGCCGATGGCAATCAGGAAAGCGAGGACACCGTAAATGATTTTCGTCTTCATTTGCGTTCCTCCTTGCCCATATTCTTCAGTTTCTTCTTCAGCCGATCCACGGCATTTTTCTGTTCCTCCGGATCCTTGGGATTCAGCTCACGCATCAGCACTTTTTCCAGTGTCTGGGATGCCAGATGGCGTTTGAGCATACCGCCCTCTGCCACGGAAATGGTGCCGGTCTCCTCAGAAACCACAATTACCACCGCATCGGACGCCTCGCTGATACCCACTGCCGCACGGTGGCGGGTACCCAGATCCGCGCTGATTCGGGTGCTGTTGGAAAGGGGCAGAACGCAGCCGGCGGCGGCCATCTTACCGTCACGGATAATCATTGCGCCGTCGTGCAGAGAAGCCTTGGGGAAGAAGATGTTGCGGATCAACTGCTCCGACACCTGCGCCTCCAGCGTAGTACCGGTCTTGATGTATTCATCCAGCCGGTTATCCCGGGCAAAGACGATCAGGGCACCCACCCGCTCCTTGCTCATCACCTCGCAGGCCATAACGGTCTGCTTGATAATGGGGTCCATCTCCTGCTCTTCCTTTTCGATGCCGAGGAATTTGCGGAATTTCATATTGCCCAGATGGTCCAGCATCCGGCGCAGCTCCGGCTGGAACAGAACCACCAATGCGATCAGACCGATCTGCAGGAACTGCTCCATAATGAAGCGCAGGGTATAAAGATTCAGCAGGTCCGTCAGCCACGCCACGCCCAGAATGACACCGATCGCCTTTGCGATTTGCTTGGTGCCGGTGTTGCGGATGAGGGGCAAAAGCTTATAAAGCAGATATGCCACAATGATGATATCCAAATAATCCGACCACTGCATTTTGGTCAGCTGCTGGAACAATGTTTCGATGCTGTTCATCATCCCTGATCTCCTTTTTTCAGTCTGTAAAAAAGGCTTTTTCGCAAAAACCTTATAACTAGCCTATTATCCGTATCATTATAGCAGATTTGCGCCCCTGCCGCAATAGCATTTCGCAAATTTTTTCCGCTTTTAACGGCTAAATTCTCTCAAATTCTCGTTCTATCTCCTTTATCTTCCATATGGGGGTATCGTGTCCGAAGCTGATGCGCACAGTGCCGCTTTCCAGCGTTCCGGCACTTTGGTGGGCAAGGGGCGCGCAGTGAAGCCCTGCCCGGACCGCGATGCCCCGGCCTGCCAGCTTTTCCGCAAATTCTTCACAGTCGATTTTAGGCACAAAGCTCACCGTTCCGCTCTGATTTTCCCCGGCAAAGACCCGATAACCCAATCGTTCCAGCATGGGCACGCACCGCCTGACCATTTCCTGCTCTCTAGCCAATATGGCATCCACGCCCTGCCGCTGTACATACTGAATCCCGGCCCCAAGCCCGGCGATACCGGGCACATTCAGTGTCCCCGGCTCCGCCCGGTCCGGCAAAAATGCAGGCATTTCCGGATTTCGGGATTCGCTGCCGGTGCCCCCGGCCATCAGAGCAGAGGGAATCCGTCCGCACAGCAAAATCCCCGTTCCCTGAGGACCTAAAAGGCCCTTGTGTCCCGGCATGGCAATAAAATCCGCACCCAGTTTTTTCAGAGAGACGGGAATCATTCCTGCCGATTGGGCAGCATCGATAACGAAGGGCACTTTGTATTTCCGACACAAAGCCGCTATTTGCTCCACCGGCAGAATATAGCCGAATACATTGGATACATGGGTAAAAATCGCCACTTTTGCCCCAGCTTTTAAGGCTTTTTCAAATTCCTGCAGTGTATCTGCCGGATCAAAAAGCTTTCGTCCTGCCACGGTCACTTCCGCTCCAAGCAAATGCAGCACTCTGGTGACCGCGTTGTGCTCAAAGCCGGAAATAACTACCCGTGTTCCCGGCCTTACCAGCGTGCGGATAGCGATATTCAGTCCGTGGGTGCAGCTGCTTGTAAAAACCACCTGCTCCGCGTCGCAATCAAACAGCTCCGCTGCCCGTTCCCGGGTGCTGAAGACCACCCGCCCAGCCTCCATCGCTGCCGGGTATCCGCCCCGTCCGGGGCTGGTGCAGGTGCTAAGAGCCCTGCACATTGCCCGACAGACCTCATAGGGTTTCGGAAATGAGGTTGCACCGTTATCCAGATAAATCATAGTACCCGTTCCTCCGTACTGCCATCCTCCTTGAGAGCATAGAGCTTTCCGTAATCCAGCCGCTCCCGACGCAGTGCCATCACTGCCTCCGGTGCATCCA
The DNA here is from genome assembly GCA_015067935.1 of Oscillospiraceae bacterium. Lineage (GTDB taxonomy): Bacteria > Bacillota > Clostridia > Oscillospirales > Oscillospiraceae > Faecousia. Next base: position 17,360 of record SVLL01000009.1, read on the forward strand.
GTCCCCGAATTTGCAGGCAATAGCCGCAGCCACGCTCTGTCAGATGCTTAGGTGTCCGCTGAAGGCGGCAAGGTATTTTCCCCCTTTGCAGAATCCGTTCTCCCCGTTGGGCATAGGTCACCGAACGAAAGGTAATCAGCCATTCATTTTTCATAATTCATCCCTCCCCAGACAGCCTATGCATCGGTTTTTGTCGAGGTGACGGGGAATTCTACTGTCCGTAGGAGAAAAATTTTAAAAGTAGATTTACTTTTTTCCATATGGTGGTAGAATAAAGCTATAGACATTTGAGGAAAGGAGTGGTTTCTATGGCACCGTCACCCAAAACTGTACGCAATCAAATTATTATGCTGCAGCCCATTATTCGTTCCTGCTCCGTAGAAACCATCCGGAAGGGTCAAAATCTTATCGGAGAACTGATGCACTTTAAGCATCGCAATCAGGTATTGGTGCGTTCCCATCCCTTTGACCGGTTTGAAGCTGCTTGGGTGTTGCCCCAAGACGAACGCCGACAGGGTGTGATTCTGTATCTTCACGGCGGCGGCTACACCTACGGCGACTTGGAATATGCCAAGGGCTTTGGCTCTACGCTGGCGGTGCAGTGCGGTGTACGGGTGTTCTGTCCTGCCTATCGTCTTGCCCCGGAACATCCCTATCCGGCAGCCTTGGAAGATGCCTTGACTGCCTATGAATACCTGCTGGAAAAGGGCTATGATGCCCGGCACATCACCATCTGCGGAGAAAGTGCCGGTGGCGGTCTGTGCTATGCCCTCTGCCTGAAGCTGAAAGAAAAAGCCCTTCCCCTGCCTGCCTCCATCGTTACCGTTTCCCCTTGGACAGATCTGACCGCTTCCGGAGCGTCCTACGAAAGCAATCGGGAGCGAGAAATCTCGTTGAGCAAAAATCTGATTGATTTCTTTGCGGATAACTACACCAAAAACCGGAAAGACCCAATGGCTTCCCCACTTTTCGGTAATTTGGAGGGTCTGCCCCCGTCCCTGATTTTTGTGGGCGGAGATGAAATTCTGCTGTCCGATTCGGAGGAAATACACAAAAGGCTGCTGTCTTCCGGCTGCAAGAGTCATCTGGTGGTAACGCCGGAGCGTTGGCATGGCTATCTTCTGTACGGCTTGGAGGAAGACCGAAAAGATTTTTTAACATTGAACCGCTTTTTGAACAGAACCTTGTCTGAAGAGAAAAAACTGCGGTGGATGCCTCTTGACAATGCGGCAAAAATCTACCCTGCCGCCCGGAATCAAAACTGGAGCAATGTGTTCCGCGTTTCCGCCACCTTGACGGAGACGGTAGACACGACCGTTTTGCAATCGGCTCTGGATGTCACGGTACGCCGTTTTCCCTCCATTGCAGCCCGTCTGCGCAAGGGTGTTTTCTGGTATTACCTTCAGCAGTTGGATGCACCGCCGAAAATCCGCCGGGAAATCAGCTATCCCCTGCCCAGAATGTCCCGTCGGGAAGTGCGAAAATGTGCCCTGCGGGTTGTCGTATACAACCGACGGATCGCCCTTGAGCTGTTCCATTCCCTCACCGACGGAACCGGTGCCCTTGTGTTCCTGAAGAGCCTGCTGGCAGAATATTTGCAGCAAAAATACGGCATCCGCATATCGGCTACAGCCGGCGTGGTAGGACGGCTGGAAGAACCCTCCCGGGAGGAATTGGAAGACAGCTTTCAGAAATACTCCGGACGGGTATCGGCAAGTCGGAAGGAAAATGACTCCTGGCATCTGCGGGGCACACCGGAGCCGGACGGTTTTTTGCATATCACCTGCTTCCGCGTGTCTGTCGAAGAGGCGTTGGCAAAGGCGCGGGAATATGGTTTCAGCCTAACAGTTTTTCTTGCCGCTGCACTGATGAAGGCTTTGCAGGATATGCAGATTTCCCGCCAGCCGGATGCGCGGTGGCGCAAGCCTATCCGGGTGCAGCTGCCGGTGAACCTTCGAAATATTTTTCCCAGCCGTTCTCTGCGGAATTTCGCCCTTTATGTCACCCCGGAGATTGATCCCCGATTGGGAGAATTCTCCTTTCCGGAGATTTGCAACGCCATTTATCACCGGATGGGACTGGAAATCACGCCCAAGCATATGTCTACCCGCATAGCCGCCAATGTAGGAAGCGAAAGGCTGATGATTGTCAAGCTGATGCCTCTTTTTTTGAAGAATATTGTGATGAAAGCGGTATTCCATGCGGTGGGCGAACGAAAATCCACCCTGAGTCTTTCCAATCTGGGCAGGATCACCGTACCGGAAGAAATGCAGCCCTATATCGAGCGTTTCGATTTTATTCTGGGTGTGCAGGCCACCGCCCCCCACAACTGCGGTGTAATTTCCTACGGAGATACCCTTTATATCAATTTCATCCGCAATGTCCGGGAGAGTGAGCTGGAAGCCCGTTTTTATCGGGTTCTGCAGGAGCTGGGCCTGAGCGTCCAGGTGGAAAGCAACGGCGATCAGCCGTAAAGGAGTTTGTATGTACTGTGTAAATTGTGGTGTCAAGCTATCTGACACAGAAAAACGCTGTCCCCTTTGTCAGACAGCGGTCTATCATCCGGAACTGCCCCGTAAAGAGGCCGAACCACTCTATCCTGAAGGCTTGGGTCCTGAAATACAGGTCAATCCTCTGCTGATGCAATTCATCGTCACTGCCTGCTATTTGCTGGCAATGGCTGTGTGTTTGGTGTGTGACCTGCAGTTAGGTGACGGCATCGTGTGGGCAGGCTATGTTATCGGCGGCTTGCTTTTAAGCTATGTTGTCATCATACTGCCGCTGTGGTTCAAGAATCCCAATCCCGTTATCTTCGTGCCCTGCGATTTTGTCGCTGCCGGGCTGTACCTTCTGTATATCAATCTGGCCACCGGCGGTAAGTGGTTCCTCAGCTTTGCCTTCCCGGTTGCCGGCTTTGTGGGCTTGGTGGTCACAGCTGTGGTAGTTCTGCGGCGGTATATTCGCCGGGGCCGTCTGTATGTTTTCGGCGGTGCGATTCTGGCAATGGGCGGCTTTATGCCGTTGATGGAGTTTCTGCTCACCATCACCTTCCCAATTCCCTTTATCGGCTGGTATCTGTATCCGCTGATTGCACTGGGTCTTGCAGGCGGAATGCTGCTATTCTTGGCCATCTGCAAGCCTGCCCGTCACGCTATGGCACAAAAATTCTTTATTTGATCAGGAGAAATGGAATGAATCGTTTTGTTTTGGTAGGTCTTCGCAATCTGTTTCGTCTGCCCGGTGCCTATTTCAAGCTGCGCCGCTACGCCAAACACCCGGAGCTGTATCCGGAGGAGGAAAGATGGCAGCATGTGCAAAAAGTGCTTGGTATGGTGGTCAATTCCGGTAACATCGACTTACAGGTGTTCGGCAGAGAGAACATCCCCGAAAGTGACAGCTTTATGCTGTACCCCAACCATCAGGGTATGTTTGATGTGGTGGCACTGGCCGCTACCTGCCACCGCCCTCTCGGCGCAGTATATAAAAAGGAGCTGCAAAATGTGCCCGGACTAAAGTATGTTTTGCAATGCACACAGTCCTTCGCTATGGACCGGGAAGATGTGCGACAATCCCTGACCGTCATTCAAAATGTGACCAAGGAGGTTCTCTCAGGACGGAACTACCTTATTTTTCCCGAGGGAACCCGGAGCAAAAACGGCAATGCTATGGGCGAATTCCATGGCGGCAGCTTCCGGGCAGCTATCAAGGCAAAATGCCCCATCGTGCCTGTGGCCTTCATCGACAGCTTCAAGGTGCTGGATCAAAAGGGCAGCGCGCCGGTGACGGTGCAGATCCACTACCTGCCGCCCATTCCCTACGAGGAATACTGCGAGCTGAAGACAGTGGAATTGGCCGCAATGGTGAAAGCGCGCATCCAAAAAGCCATCGACGAAAATCTTACTTAACGAGACCGGGGCCATGCCCCGGTTTTTTTGCATATTTCTCTCAAAATGCGGCATCCTAAGGGTAAGACTGTTTTGACGAGAGGTGCACAAATGAAGAAGCAAGGAAAGCGTATGCTCATTGGCTCCGGCATTACTGCAGCCATGGTGGCATTGGCAGGCTCTGCACGGCAGATGGCATCGGATTATTGGGTGCGGATGGCGTTGGACCGGCAAGCACCGCCCCATCCCTTGGGCTTGGAGCGGCGGCTGGTGGGTGAGCAGGCAGATACACAAATCCTTCAGCGCATTCAGCAGGCAGGCATCCGGCTTGCCGCCCGTCCCCACGAAATTGTCCGTCTGGTGGGTCGGGACGGAACGCTGCTGGTGGGACATTGGTTCCCGGTAAAAGCACCCCGAAGAGTGATCATCGCCATGCACGGCTGGCGTTCTGCTTGGGATAACGATTTTGGAATGGTGGCAGATTTTTTCCGGAATAACGGCTGCAGCGTTCTATATGCGGAACAGCGCGGACAAGGCAGCAGCGGCGGTGCATATATGGGCTTTGGGCTGACAGAGCGATATGACTGCGCCGATTGGGTCAACTGGGCAAATCAAAAAACGGATGCCAAGCTTCCCCTCTATCTGTGCGGCATTTCCATGGGGGCATCTACAGTGCTGATGACATCGGAGCTGGAGCTGCCGAGCAATGTCCGGGGCATCATTGCCGATTGCGGCTACACTTCACCCACGGAGATTTGGAAATATGTGGCCAAGCAAGCCGGTGTTTCTTACGGAATTTGCGGCGGTCCTGCGGGAAAAATGGCGAAAAAGCGGCTGCATATGGAAATGGATGCCGCCTCCTGCCCCGATGCCCTCGCAAGGACCAACATCCCGGTGCTGTTCGTCCACGGCAGCGATGACCGTTTTGTTCCCGTAGAGATGACCTACGAGAATTTCAAAGCCTGCGTTGCCCCCAAGCGGCTGTTGATTGTCCCCGGAGCGGCACACGGAATGAGCTATCTGGTGGACCAAAAAAGCTACGAAAATGCGGTGCGTGCCTTTTGGGCGGAATTTGACGGTAATTGAAGAAGATAAATAAAAAATACCCCTTGCATTTTTCCAAAAAGTGTATTATACTATCAAAGCACCGATGCCGGTGTGATGGAATGGTAGACGTAGTGGACTCAAAATCCACCGTTGCGAGCCCGAGTGCCGCCTGTGGCGGATATAACGAGGGCGCAGCAAATGCAGCGGTCGGCGAGGGACGCAGGCGTTCGCGCCAAGGACATTCGCCGGGCACCGCAAATGTTGGCGACATCACGCCGCAAAGCGGCCACATTAGAAAAGGTCGCCAGCGGTAGCTGATGATCGGTAAAATAGTAACACACCTGCCGGTGTGATGGAATGGTAGACGTAGTGGACTCAAAATCCACCGCTGGCGACAGCGTGCCGGTTCGAGTCCGGCCACCGGCACCAAAGCCCTAAAGGCAACAGCCTTTGGGGCTTTACTTATTACCTCTTCACTCTTCACTTTTCACTAAAAATACCTTTAGGGCTTTGAAGTAATAAGTAATAGTGAATAGTGAAGAAGTTAAGGTATCCGCTTCGCGGATGATTAAAATAATTTGTCATTTAAGAAAACACACAAGTCCTCACGTAAAAAACCGTTGGTATTACTCACTTTTTGCTTAAATCCTATAAAGCAACCCGGACCCTTAAATGGATGACGGACTCGAACCGGAGGTGGGAGTCCGTCAGATTTCTTAAGAATTTCTTATATTTCCCGCATTGTGCTGAAAAATTGTCAAAATCTGCTATAATATCCCCAAAAAGCAAAGAAAAGAGAGAAATTATGAAGGAATTTTTCGGAATTGGCGGCTACCAACGCACCCCGGAAGGGGCTTTTTCATGGCAGCATTTATTATTCGTCACCTCCCTGATGGTGCTGATGGTGGTGCTGGCAGTATGGCTGGGAAAGCGCAATAAGCATAAATCCGACAGACAGAAAAACTTGGTCCTGATCTGGGCCGCCATTTTGATCGACGGCTTCGAACTGATGAAGATTATCATCTCCTGCGTGGACGATCCTTCCGCTTGGACAGCAATGCTCCCCCTGTTTCTTTGCAGCATCCAGCTGATTGCCATTCCTCTGGCGGCCTTTTCCACGGGTCGCATCCGGGAAGCGGCACTGGATTTTGTCAGCGTGTTCGGGTTGTTGGGCGCAGTGCTTGGCACTTACGGCGCAACCCAGAATTACAACGCCTACCCCGTTCTGTCCTTTACCAATATGGTGTCCGGCATCACCCACTCCATCTCCGGCTTTGCCGCGCTGTACATTATGATTGCCGGCATGGCCGATATGAAGAAGAAAAATATGTGGATCACCTTCGCCATTCTGCTGAGCTTCTGCGTTGCCGCATACATTGCAAATGTGCTGGTGGATTATAACTATATGTTCCTGATGAGGGGTGACGGCACGCCCTACGACATTCTCTACAATCTGGTGGGCGGTCACGCGGTGCTGTATCCTCTGTCGGTGGTGGTGCTGTTTGTGATTTACATTTGGGCATTCTACAGTATCTGGCACGCAGTCGAAAAGAAAAAGCAGCTTACCGCTGTATAAGAAAAAGCACCGCTTGCGGTGCTTTTTCTCTTGCAAAGAGAGGGAATGTGTCATATAATATACAGACGGAAAGAGGTGCATTCTATGAAGCTTTGGCAGCATTTTAAGACCATCACCCGCCATCGCTGGCATGTTTTGGTGGGCTGCTTCAAGGTCGGTCTGTACTGGCAGGGCCTGACCCACGATCTGTCTAAATACAGCCCCACAGAGTTTATGATCGGTGCCCGTTATTTTCAGGGCGACAAGAGCCCTAACGCCGCTGAGCGTATTGAAAAGGGCTTCTCCGAGGCGTGGATGCACCACAAGGGCCGCAACCGCCATCACTACGAATACTGGACGGATATGAACCGGGAGACCCGGGTCTACGAATCGGTGAAAATGCCCCGGAAATACCTGATTGAGCAGGTGATGGACCGCCGGGCCGCCTGTGTGGTCTATCAGGGGAATGCCTATACAGACCGTTCTGCCTATGACTATTTTATGTCCAGCAGGGAGCGGCAGCTGATGCACCCCGAAAATCGTCGGGAGCTGGAATTTTTGCTGGATATGCTGGCGCAGAAGGGCGAAAAACGGACCTTTTCCTATATCCGCCGCAATGTGCTGAAAGGACTCCCCTTCCCTTGGGAAGAGAAATCGGAATAAAAAAGGTGCTTCCGGGCATAGTAATACAGGGGCAGGAAATTTTTTCGAAAAATAGGAAAAAACTTCTTGACTTTTCCCGTAAGATGGGTATAATAATATCCGCATAGAGGATTTGTGTAACGGTAGCACACCGGACTCTGACTCCGTTTGCGGGGGTTCGAATCCCTCATCCTCTGCCATAAAAAAGCAAAGGCCTTTGGGTCTTTGCTTTTTTATTTTGCTGCAGGCGGGGATTCGAACCCATCTGAATGCAACAGTCCGGTGGACTGTTGCTTGCCGGGTCCCACCCCGGCAACACTATAGTTGTCGAAGACAATGCAAATCGAATCCCTCATCCTCTGCCATAAAAGGGCTACAAAAAAGATATTTTTCACAGAACAGACTTGAACTCTCGCAAAAAGTCTATTTTTTTACAGTTTTTTAGTGGTAATTGAAAGATAATAAAGAGTGTGGTATAATGGAAATAGGATGGTGATAGCATGGATGTTATACTTTCTATTCTTCCAAATTTTTTAATTCATTTTTTTAAACTAGTAATAAACTTATTTAGACCATTTACGGTTAAAGTTAATCTAATTGAATGCTACCTAAATGGACTTAGACGTTCAGATGGTGAAGGTGGTTTTACAAGTGGTTCTCGTGTGCATTTTAGAATTGAAATTATCAATAAAAAAGATAAAAAATTTATCATAAATAAAATATGTTGTAGAGCAATGCGTCAAGATAAAATTTTGCAAGATGATATTTGCTGCTACAATAAGGACTCATATAAAAAGATTGCTCTTCGGTCCACTTATGAACCATTATCGACTATAGATATCTCACCACAAAGCAGTGGACATTATGATGTTATATTTACCCCAGACGGTGATTTGAGTCGATGCGATAAACTTATTCTTTTTTACAAAAAAGGAATTAAGCGAAGAAAGATCATTATATGGGAAAAGGAACGAAATTAAATGCACATTATCTACATAGAGTTTGGAACCTCAAAATCCACTCAATATAAAAAAGTTTGCAATTTTGCAAAACAACTGCCAAATTATACATATATCGATGGAATAACGAGATGCTTTGTTGATGATATGAAGGATTATGTTCGTTTGCAGGATGTAATTGTTTTGCTAATTGATATAATACATAAGTGGAAAAATTCAAAAGTGCTACTTTATGGCAACGAATATAGATCTTCAATTGATTACTATAATTTCATTGAGAAGTTAAGGCAGAATGCAGGTAAGTATAAGATTTTCATACGGCAAAAAAACGAATATGATACACACAGAGGGATAGTAACATATGAGGATTTGCCCATGCCCGTTGTTTACTATCCAGGATATTCGGGTGCTTTTTTTGCCTTCTCTGAAGATGTTGGAGGAAAAATTTACTTTTGTGAATGCGAAAAACATGCAATCGAAAATTATATACGACTGAAAAAACAACGAGTTTCAGATGAAAATGAAAGTGTTGCCAAATCACCTCTTGAAGAATATTTGTTTCCACCAATAGTTTCTAGCATATCTAAAACATTCAAAAATGAACCCTTAACTCCATTTGCGTTTCAAAAAAATTTATGCTTTCGCTGTAACAAAAAAATCCCGAAGGAGAAATTTTGCCTACCTATGTATGGCGGAGTGTTTAAGCAACGATATGGTTGGTATATAAGACAAGAAGAAATCAAATTAGGAATTGATCGTCGCCAAATACGAAATTTGAATATTTTGCCAGAAGAATGCACGCCCGAATTATACGATTGTGTTTGTCGATTGTCCAAAATTATGAACGAAAGTATATATGGCTCTAACAATGGCGATATACTTATGAAAGTGCGTCGAGAATATGATAATGCAATCGAAAATTGTGTAAGAGAACAAATGGGTTATCCTAAAATTGGAGATGCATGGGTAAGCGAGACGATGCTGTATCATATCGTAGAAGAAATCTACCCAGACACAGAAATCATCCGCCATCATCGTCCAAGTTGGTTAGAGGGCTTAGAATTAGATATTTATATCCCAAGCAAAAAACTCGCTTTTGAGTATCAAGGCTTACAACATTTTCAAGCGGTTGAACATTGGGGCGGAAAAGCAAAACTGGAAATACAAAAAGAGCATGATAGCAGAAAAAAGAGAATTTGCGTAGAAAAAGGCATACATCTTATTTGCATAAACTACGACGAAGAATTAACGAATGATTACATAGGTAAAAGAATTATACATGAAGGAGTTGATTAACACGAGAAATTTTAATGAGTGGTTATATAACCCAAATTACATTAACCCACAAGCATATCATGATCAGCAGATCCGCATCATGCAAGAATATGAACGGGATCAGCAGAAAGAAATTCTAAACGCACATAAGGCGCTTAACGATTTTCTTGATGCTGTTCAGAAGGTCGATAATCACCATCAAGAGCAGTTATTTATGGTCTGCTTTGGAGAGATTGCAAGACGAAATCAGTGGTAAGAATTAACGGTGATTATAAGAATTTTGCACAACGTGAGGGTTCGAATTCATACGCAAAAACGGCAAAAATATCTTTTTTGTAGCCCATAGACATAAAAGAGCAAAGACCTTTGGGTCTTTGCTTTTTTTATTTTGCTGTAGGTGGGATTCAAACCCATCTAAATGCAACAGTCCGGTGGACTGTTGCTTGCCGGGTCCCACCCCGGCAACACTATAGTTGTCGAAGACAACGCAAATCGAATCCTTCATCCTCTGCCAATAAAAAACATTCCGGTGTCATATTGCACATTATCCATCCCTTTGCTATAATTTTTCAAAAAGGCTGTAAGATATTGACATTCTTTTCTGTCTTATAGGGTGAAGGGTCCTTTAAAACAACCGAAAGGAGGTATTGCCGTGGAAGATCATCAAATTATAGACCTTTACTGGCGGCGAGACCCGGAAGCCATCAAGGAAACCGCGGGCAAATACGGTGCCTACTGTTATGCAATCGCAGAAAACATCCTGTGCAGCCCCGAAGACTCCGAAGAATGTGTGAATGACACATGGCTCAACGCTTGGAATGCAATACCCCCGCAGAAACCCTTGCATCTTCGGATGTTCCTTGCAAAGATCACCCGGAATCTTTCTCTCAACCGTTTTCATTCCCGTTCCGCAGGAAAGCGCGGCGGCGGTCAGATCGCGCTGGTTCTGGACGAACTTAGCGAGTGTCTTCCCGGGAAGACCGATGTGCAGAGCGAATATGAAGCCAAGGAGCTGGGGCAGTGCATCCGGCTGTTCGTTCGCTCACTGCCGGAGAGGGATGGCAATGTATTCCTGCGCCGTTACTTCTTTACGGAGGACATATCACAAATTGCCAAGCGGTATAACCTAACAGAGAATAATGTGACGGTGATTCTGAGCCGGGTACGGAAGAAGCTGAAAACGCATCTTGTAAAGGAGGGATTTTTCAGTGAATAATCTGGACTTATACAATGGCTTCAGCGAAGTGGATGACGACATTCTGCAGCGAAGCGAAAACGCAACTGTCCCCCGTACTGTTCCCCGTCGCCGCCGTTTATCTTTTGTGCTGATTGCAGCGATTCTGGCGTTGCTGCTGATGGGATCGGGCATCATGGTGACCATTTTAGGCGATGATATTCAGGATTTGTACTCTCTCTTTTGGGAAAAGGTCACCGGCCAGTCTATGAGCGATCAACACATTGCGCTGATCGACCGCCTGAGCCAAGAGATCGGCATCAGCGAAACCGTTGACGGTGTTACCGTTACAGTGGATTCAGCCACGGTGGGAACGCAGGATTTCTCCATTTTACTGCGGGCAGAGGGACTGGATTTTTCCAAACGGCGCGTATACGGTTTCGATGAGACGAAATTGAATATGGACCCGAAAACACTGGAGGACGTTTCCCTTTCCACCAGCTACAGCTATCGGTTTTTGGGTTTTGACGCAGACGGCGCAATCCTTATGCTCATCCAAGGTCACTATACGGTAAAGGAGCCGTTCCGGAAGGAGCCTCCTCCCCTGACAGTTACCTTGTCTATGACCAATTTTGTACAAAGCCCTTGGTCTGATAATCGCTTCCCGCTGGCAGAGGGCGTGTGGGAGTTTACCTTCTCTATGGACAGGCACGAGCTTGACCTTAGAGAGCTGCCCGATACTCAAGTCACGGGCGTTGATTATTCGAATAAAAACACACCTGCAGAAACGCCTGTTACTCTGACGAATATTGTGCTGACCAATCTCGGTTTGAGTTTCCGGTATGACCGGCAGGACGGGAATGTCTCTTTGGATATTCACATTTTTGATGTAAAGCTTGTGCTTGACAGCGGTCAGGAGATCGTACCCATCAGCAGTTCCGAATCTGATTTGCAGGCCAAAAGCGGCTATTGCACCTATACCTGGATGTTTCCGGCCAATTTGGATGAGGTTGCGACCCTAGAAATCGGCGATGCCGTCATACCGATTGGATAGTACCAAACAGTTAACCCCCAACCGCCATAGCGGTTGGGGGCATTTTCACCACAAGCAGCGCAAAAAACACTGCATAAATGCATATTTTTCTTGCTTATTCAAACTTTTACTGCTATAATGGGTATAGAGGTTGGAATCTGCATCTCCTTTTCCCTTTCCACAGTTATCACATCATTCAAGGAGGAATTGATATAAAAAAGTACGGTATTTTTGCAATCATTGCCTTTGTTCTTCTTTCTGCCGGTATTTTTCTGTTGATTATGACACCGGTACGCACAACGGGTTCTAAGGTGATTGATTCCGATGGGGTTGTGAAGATCACGGCGCAAGCTTCCCACGGCTCTCAAAGTCGCACCTACACCGACCCTGAAAAAATCAACCAGATCATTGCATATTTTGACAATCTGAGTTTGGTAGAAGAGGCCAATCCTGAGGGAGTCATGGGCGGTGGCTGGCAGATCACCTACACCTACGCCGATGGCAGCACATTCCAAATCATACACAGTGGCAATGTCTACTTACACTTGTTGCACCCATCCGGTACCAAGAACTACCATATGGTTTATGAGGAAGCAAACGCTTTTGACCGCCTGATATACGATCTTCCCAGTGACTGATATACGAACCCCCAACCGCCATAGCGGTTGGGGGTTGTTGCTTATTTTTCCTGCTCTCTCAGCTTTTTGCCGACCTCTTTTAGAATCTCCACAGAGGGTGCAGGGATTCTGCCCAGATAGTCAGGACCCACATTCAGCAGCAGGTTCACACCGTGGCTGTTGACCTTTTCCTTGATGGCCAAAATCTCATCGGCACTCTTCCAATCGTTGTCATAGCCCTTGTAGCCCCAAGTGTGGTTCATCGTCACGCAGGACTCACCCAGACCGCCCCAATCAGAATCGGGCAGCTGGTTGTCACCAAAGGATTTAATGTCGCCCAAGCCGTTGCCCACCCGGGTAGGCACAAGGCAATCCGGCTGAAGCTCTTTAATCAGGTCGTAGACCTCCCGGCTCTGCTCCAAGGTGATCTCGCAGGGATCGTCGCACCAGACGCACAGCAGGTCGCCGTATTTCGTCAGAATCTCCCGAAGCTGGGGCTTGATTTTCTTCTCCAAGCAGATGCGGAAATCCTTCTTGTCCTTATCGGGCCAATCCCAGTTGTTTGCCCAGTCGCAGCCCAGCCACGGGTCAACATAGTGGACACCGCCGCCGTGTTCTTCGTGGAAATCCAGCTCCTGAGAATAGTAAAGGCCCAGCTTCATATCGTACTTCCGGCAGGCCTCTGCCAGTTCCGCCACCACATCCCGACCAAAGGGGGTGGCATCCACGATGTTGTAGCTGTCCACCTCGGATTTGAACATTGCAAAGCCTTCCTGATGCTTGCTGGTGAAAATGATGTACTGCATTCCGGCTTCCTTGGCAAGCTTCACCCACTCCTCCGCATCGAAGAAAATGGGATTAAAGGCCTTGGCCAGCTGCTCGTATTCCTTCACGGGAATTTTGTTATACGCCATCACCCATTCGCCGGGGAACTCCGTCCGCTTGCCCTTCCACTCACCGGCAGGCAGGCTGTACAGACCCCAATGGATGAACATGCCGAATTTGGCTTGCTTAAAAAACTCTGTATTGTTCATTTTTTCTCCTCCGTTTTTGATACGCTTCTCCCATTATAGCAATATAGTAATGTTTTTCAAGTCTCTTCCTTGACATTTTTTTATAGTATGTTATATTGGCAATAGAGGATTGGTATTTATGCCCTTGCTGTAATACGGACGGAGAACATATAGGAGGTATTTTGATGAAAAAACTTTTTGCCTTATTGCTCGTTTTTATCCTTATTTTCAGCTTGACCGCCTGCAGTCAGTACAGCATGCCCATAGAAAACCTTGTGCAGTTCCATTGGCTGGAAGACGGCACAAAACAACAAACCCCCATCACGATCAGTCAATCAGAGCAGTGGGTGATCGTGTCCATTTTGAATGCCGGCGTCTGGGTCGAGGATGGTGTAAATGCCCCGGATGATTATCAATTCACCGTAAATGGTGTGCGTATGGGTTACATAGCCAGCGGTTTCTTTAGAGAGTATGACCGCGGTTATGCCCATTTACTGGAATTGTCAGAAGAAGACACCCAACGCGTTAACAAAATCCTCGGTTTTGAAGGCTGATATGTCCATTGATCCCCGGTCGAAAATTGACCGGGGATTTATATTGCAATTTGAGAGATCATGTGCTACAATCTCCTTAAGATTTTCTTAAGAATTGAGGTGTGCCATGCAGGAGTTTTTCGATTATTTCTTCGGTGCAGGCGAAACCGAGGAATTTACAAATTTCACACTGCCCCATTTTCTGCCGATTTTCATCGCTGCCGGTATTATTTACCTGATCTTCCGCTTCCGGAATCAGATCCGGGATTTGAAATGGGAGCAGAACATCCGCTATGTGCTGGCATTTATGATGATCATCTGCGAAATGTCCTACTTCTGGCGGTTGGTGGGCGTTCCCTCTCTGGGTGCAAATCCCATTGACCACCTGCCCATCACCGTGTGCGGCTGGGCGATCATCTTCGGCAGCTATATGCTCATCGGCAAATCCCAGCTGCTCTTTGATATCTGCTATTTCTGGGTTTTTGCCGGCACGATTTTTGCCCTGATCACTCCCACGGTCATCACCTACACCGGTCCCACCCGGTATCGGTACTATCAGTTCTGGGGCGAGCATCTGCTGGGCTATGTGGCCGTATTCTATATGATGTTCGTACATAAATTCCGCCCCAATGTCAAATCCTTCATCCGCGCTTATGTTGCGATGATCGTTCTGGCGGGTGTCGCCATTTTTGCCAACAATGTGCTGGGCCCCGGTGCAAACTATCTGTTCCTTGCGGCTCCGGAGGACACCCCTTCCCTCCTGGATTTCCTGCCGCCTAACTACGGTCTGCGGATCGCCATTATGGCAGTAGCCGTCACACTGCTGTTTTTCCTGTGCTACCTGCCTTGGCTGCTTAAGGACAGAAAAGCAAAGAAAGTTGCTGCATAAAGAGACTCCCCAACCGTTCGGTTGGGGAGTTATTTCAATCAATACGCACTGCCATAATGACCAGTCGGCCATCGAATTCATTGGTGTAGGGGTCCCGGGTGCTGTACTCGCAGGTGTAAACACACAGCAGCTTATCCCCATACTGGGGCACGATATCCGTCTCGATGCAAGACCAGCCCTGATATCCGCCGTAATCAAAGGCATAGCCCTTCACATCCCGGATGTATTTGTCAAAGGCCTCTTTGCTGTCAAAATCGATGGACAGATGGAAAGGATACCCGTAGGGCGTGCCGTCATTCAAAAACTGCCGTTCCATCGTCTTGAATACGGCAAAAATCTGATAGGTATGCTTTTCGTAGAGGGTGTCGAAGGAGAAGGTCTGGTGTTCCTCCCAGAATTTCTGATCCTGATACTTGTGCAACGGTGCGAACATACCGCCGGTTTTCAGATAATGACCGCAGATCATAATATTGTCCGACGGTGCAAACACATCACATTCCAGCGGCACATAGGGGCAGCCAATTGCCACTTCCCCGTTGGGTGTTTTGTCGAACTGATGATACAGGTAAAAGTCCTCGTCATAGGGCGACTGCATCACCGGATAGCTGACACCCACATCGCTGTGGAAGCGAATATAGCCCACGGTATCCTTATTCAGTTCATAAATCGGCCGCAGGGAGGGCAGCATCATCGGTCCCTGAGGCGTGGAAGGGTTGACGCCCGGGATGCCGCTGGGCCGTGTAGGTACAGGTTTCTGATCGCCCTGCAGATAAAGATCTTCCAGATTCTCATAATCCTGCGCCGCATCGCTGCTTCGTATAAAATAATTGCCAATATAGGCAGCGCACAGCAAAAATACACCGGAGAAAATAATCAGCAGGATATAATACATCCGCTTGCTGAATATGGACCGTTTCGGTTCTTGTTCGGTTGTATCGGGCTGAATGTCTTTTTGCTCGTCCATAGGATCGTTCCTTTGCTTTTGATTCCTCCCTATCATAACGGATTTTGTCACAAATGTAAAGGCTTAATTTGCCACCTGCGTTCCCTTGACTTGACGAGGATTTTTGCTATAATAACAAACAAAGAAACAAAGGAGAAACTGTTATGCGCGGAATACCATCCCTTATTACCGATATTCGTAAAAAGGTGTTTACAGAAGTTGCCAGAATGGCATATAACGGCGGCGATTACACCCGCGCGGAGGACCTGCCCTATATTATTGTCCCCGGTGACCGCCCCTTGCATCGTGAATCCATTTTTCTGGAGCGGGCCATTGCCGGTGAACGGGTGCGCCTTGCTATGGGTCTTTCCCTGCAGCCGGTGCAGAGCCGGCATTTGATGACTGAGGGTATGGATGCTGCCGCTATTGCCCAGCAGTACTATGAGCCGCCGCTGGTCAATATCATCCCCTATGCGTGCCACGCCTGCCCCACCAACCAGTATCGGGTGACGGAAAGCTGCCAGAACTGCCTCGCCGCCTCCTGCCAGAAGGTCTGTCCCAAGGATGCCATTACCTTCGTTAACGGCAAGAGCCATATCGACCCGGACAAATGCATCAAGTGCGGCAAATGCGCCAAGGCCTGCCCCTACCACGCGATCATTCACTTAGAGCGTCCCTGTGCCGCCGCCTGCGGTATGGATGCCATCGGCGTGGGCGAAAACGGACGGGCTGTCATCAATCAGGATAAGTGCGTTTCCTGCGGTCAATGTCTGGTATCCTGCCCCTTTGGTGCAATCGTGGACAAGGGCCAGATTTTCCAGGTGGTTCAATCCATTATGAAGGGCGACAAGGTCATTGCCATCGTCGCACCGGCCTTTATCGGTCAGTTTGGTAAGCACTCCACCCCCGGCAAGTTCATCGCCGCCATGAAGCAGTTGGGCTTCAAGCGAATCGTTGAAGTGGCTGTGGGCGCAGATATGTGTACCATTGAGGAAGCCAAGGACTTTATAGAAAAGGTTCCAAATGAACAAAAATATATGGCAACCTCCTGCTGCCCTGCATGGCATTCTATGATCTACAAGCTGTTTCCCGACCAGTCCAAAAACATCTCTATGACCCTGACGCCTATGGTCTTTACCGCCCGGCTGATGAAGAAGGAATATCCCGGCTGTAAGGTGGTCTTTGTGGGCCCCTGCGCCGCAAAAAAGCTGGAAGCCATCCGGGAGGATATCCGCTCCGATGTGGACTTTGTGCTGACCTTTGAGGAATTGCAGGGTATGTTTGAAGCCAAGGAGATCAATTTTGAGACCATCGAGCCGATGTACGACCTGAATGAAGGCACTGCCACCGGCCGTGGCTTTGCCGTTGCCGGCGGTGTAGCCGGTGCAGTGGAAAAGCTCATCAAGGAAACCAACCCGGATGCAGAGGTCAAAACCGCCCGTGCCGAAGGTCTCCGAGACTGCCGAAAGCTGATGATGATGGCCAAAGCCGGTAAATATGACGGCTATCTGCTGGAGGGTATGGCCTGCCCCGGCGGTTGCGTGGCCGGTGCGGGAACGCTGCTGCCCGTAGAATTGGCTGCCAATGTAGTTGGCCGCTATCAAAAGGAAGCCGATGCGGAAAGCCCCTTGGAAAGTGCCTACCGGGACCGCGGCCATACACTGGATTAACAATCATAACCACCGGCCGTGCCGGTGGTATGCACAGGCCCCCTTAGGGCCTTTTACCAGCCGAGCCTATAGGCTCATCGAATTTTCTTTCGCTTGCGTGTGGTGCCCCACCACCGCAGATGCGGTTAGGAGCGAACTAAGGCCCCCTTGTGTAAAGGGGGCTGTCACCGCACAGCGGTGACTGGGGGATTGTCACTACGAGTACAACCCCTCCGTCACGGCTTAGCGCCGTGACACCTCCCCTTACACAGGGGAGGCTTTCCGCTGCGGCGGGACTAGGCATAGCTAAAGCTTTTTGGAACCCCCAGCCGTGCTGGGGGTTTTCTTTGACAACAAGAAAGAGCCTGCTGCGCAGCGCAGCAGGCTCTTCGTATTTACAGTACCTTGGACAGAAAGTCCTGAAGTCTGGGATGCTGAGGATGATCAAAAACCTCCTCGGGCGTTCCCTGCTCCACCACTTTGCCCTCGTCCATAAACAGCACCCGGTTGCCCACCTCACGGGCAAAGCCCATCTCATGGGTGACGACCACCATGGTCATACCTTCTTCTGCCAGTTCTTTCATAACAGAGAGCACTTCGCCAACCATCTCCGGATCCAGCGCAGAGGTAGGCTCATCAAAAAGCATCACCTTGGGGTTCATAGCCAAGGCACGGACAATGGCAATTCTCTGCTTCTGACCGCCGGAGAGCTGATTGGGATAGGCATTCGCCTTTTCCTCCAACCCCACACGCTTCAACAGCTGCATTGCCTTCTCTTCAGCTTCAGCCTTGGTCATCAGCTTGGTACGGATGGGAGCCAGTGTGATATTCTTCAGGATGGTCATATTGGGAAACAGATTGAAATGCTGGAAAACCATACCCATCTGCCGGCGGATCTGGTCGATGTTCACCTTGGTGTCCGTAATATCCACGCCGTCGAATACAATACTGCCTGCGGAGGGGTTCTCCATCAGGTTCAGGCAGCGCAGGAAGGTAGACTTGCCGGAGCCGGAGGGTCCGATGATAACCACCTTATCACCGGGATAGATATGCTCGGAAATATCATTCAAAACCAGATGATCACCGAAGGATTTGCTCAAATTTTTAACGTCTATCACTTTGGCGCAGTCTCCTTTCCAACAGATTCAGCAGCGCGCTGAAAATCATAACCAGCACGAGGTAAATGCACGCAACACCGATCAGCGGGAACATTTGCTCATAGGTGCGTCCGTAAATGCCCTGTGCGGCATAAACCAGCTCCTTACCGCCAATAACGGTAATCAAAGAAGTATCCTTCAGCAGGATGATAAACTCATTGCCCAGCGAAGGCAAGATTGCCTTAAATGCCTGCGGAATCACAATAAATCGCATGGTGTCCACATAATTCAGGCCCAGGCTGCGGCCTGCCTCCGCCTGACCGGGATCCAAAGCCATCAGACCGCCGCGAATGATTTCTGCCACATACGCGCCGGAATTGATACCCAGAGTCAAAGTGCCGATCATGGTAAACTCACGGCTCTTGGAGAAAATGACAAAGCACATAATCAGCAGCTGCACCATCATAGGTGTGCCGCGGATAACCGTTACATAGACCTTGCAGATGGCATTGATAACACCCAGAATCGGATTGTGCTTGCCCACGCGCTGCTGATCGTGGGCAGTACGGACAATGGCCACTAAAATACCGATGATGACACCCATACACAGTGCCATTGCCGTAACGATCAGGGTCGTCTGAACGCCCTCCAGATATTGCAGCCAGCGGTCACTTTCAATAAACGCCTGATAAAATTTCACAAAGAATTCCTGCCAGAAGGGCAGCTCTTCTCCTGCAATCATCTGGCTTTGCCACAACAGATAATATTCTTCCACGAATTACCTCACTATTTCTTCACGACAGAAAGGGCAGCAGTGCTGCCCTTCCGTTTGTTTTTAGTTAGCCTTGATGTACTTTGCAACAATGGTGTCCAGAGTGCCGTCAGCCTTCAGCTCACCCAGAGCCTTATTGACAGCTTCCTTCAGCTCGGCATTGCCCTTGGGCAGGCCGATCGCATACTGCTCTTCCACCCATTCGCCTTCCAGAATGGTCAGGCCGGCGTTAGCGGCCACATGCTCCTTTGCGGGTGCGTTGTCGATGATGATGCAGTCGATCTGACCATTCTTCAGAGCCTCGATGGCAGCTGCATCGGTCTCGAAAGCAATCACATGGTCCTCACCGTAACCGCCGTTCTCGGGGGTATCGGAAGCGTAGATGTAACCGGTGGTGCCGCGCTGTGCACCGATCATCTTCTCACCCATATTGTCCAGAGTCACATCGGAGCCTTCCTTGACGATGACCACCAAAGTGGAGGTAGCATAGCTATCGGAGAAGTCCATAACCAGCTTACGCTTTTCGGTAACGGAAACGCCGGACATAACCATATCGCTCTTGCCCTGCTGAACAGCCATCAGCGCAGCATCAAAGCTCATATCGTCAACAACCAGCTCCAGACCCAGCTTAGCAGCAATGGCCTCAGCGATCTCCACATCGATACCGATGAACTTGCCGCTGTCGTCCTTCATCTCGTAGGGAGGGAACTCAGCGTTGGTGGACATAATCAGCT
Source organism: Oscillospiraceae bacterium (assembly GCA_015067935.1). GTDB lineage: Bacteria > Bacillota > Clostridia > Oscillospirales > Oscillospiraceae > Faecousia. The sequence goes on from SVLL01000009.1 coordinate 37,176, forward strand.
TGCCCTTTTCGATGGTGTAGCCATCATCGTTGCTTTCGGTGGTAGTGCAGCCGGCGAACATGCCGATGGCCATCAGAACGGCCAGCATCAAAGCGAACAGTTTTTTCATAATCGTAATCTCCTTTTCTGTCCCGCTTCCGCGGGCTCAATTTGATGTATGAATAATACCACGAATATTATTCATCGTCAAGTGTTAGAAAGTCCAAAATATGTACAATTATTCCGTTTTGTAATATGCACTATGCACAATTGTGATACTAATTCCCGCATATTTGCATAAATTTACCCATTTTTGTTAAAATTTTCGTTTGTATACTATGCATATTATTCCGCATATTCGAATATATATGCATTCCATTATCCATTTGTAAGCAAATAAACATCCCCACCATTTGGCAGGGATGTAGCTTATTCTTCCAGCAGGCATACCGCATGGCAGCTGATGCCTTCCAGATGTCCGGTAAAACCCAGCCCCTCCTCCGTGGTGGCCTTCACATTCACCCGTTCCGGAGCCAGCTGCAGCGTATCGGCAATATTTTGAACCATTTGGGGAAGGAACGGGCTCACCTTCGGCTTTTGGGCGATCAGGGTAACATCCACATTGCTGATGTGATACCCCTTTTGGGCGATCAGAAACCCGATTTTCCCCAGCAAATCCCGGGAATCCGCGCCCTTATAGGCCGGATCTGTGTCCGGAAAATGGTAGCCGATGTCCCGGAGCCCCGCCGCGCCCAGCAGCGCATCCGACACCGCATGGAGCAGCACATCCGCATCGCTGTGACCCGAAAGACCCTTTTCGTAGGGAATTTTCACGCCGCCGAGGATCAAATCCCGACCCTCCACCAGCTTATGCACATCGTATCCGTGTCCGATCCTCATTTCATTTCCTCCAGCAGAATTTCTGCGATTTTCAGATCCATCGGTGTGGTGATTTTGAGGTTTTTCTCGTCACCTTCCACCATCACAACGGACATTCCCATCCGCTCTACCGCAGAGCAATCGTCGGTCACTTCTGCCGCATCCTCCCTCGCCTTGACCAAAGCCGCCCGGAGCAAGTCCTTATCAAAGACCTGCGGGGTCTGCACAGCTCGGAGGGTATTTCTGTCCGGTGTGCCCGTCACAAGGCATTTTTCCACTGTCTTGACCGTATCCTTTACCGGAACAGCCGGAGCAGCAGCACCGTAATGACCGGCAGCGCGCACAGTCCGATCGATGACATCATTGGACACAAAGGGTCTTGCGCCATCGTGCACCGCCGCCAGCTTCATATCCTTGGACAGTGCGCCCAGACCGATCTCCACCGACTCCTGCCGGGTCTTTCCGCCCACCAGTACTACCTGTACCTTGTCAAAATCGTGACACAAGTCCATAACGGGAACGATCAGCTCCTGCCGGGTGACGATCACGATCTCCTTGATGGCATCGCAGTTTTGGAAAGCACGGACGGTACGCACGATCATCGGCTCACCTCCGAGAAGTGCCATTACTTTGTCAATGCCCTCCATACGGGAGGCAGTGCCTGCCGCCACGATCACCGCGCCGCAGGGCTTTGTGGGCAATGTCTTGCGAAATATTGTTTTGAACTTGGAAAAATCCATAATTACAGCTCCATCACAAGTTTTTTGAAGTATGCGCCCCGAACCATAAAGTTTTTGAACTGGTCAAAGGCTGCGGATGCCGGGCTCATCAGCACCACATCTCCAGGCTGTGCTGCGGCTGCCGCGGCGTAAACGGCAGCAGTGAAATCCGCACATTCCACGATCTGCGGCTGTGCCTCTCCGCATTTTTCCACAGCCTCCCGGATAAGCGGACCGGTAGCTCCTCCCAAAACCAGCGTCTTCACATGCTTGCAAATTTCCGGACCCAGCACATCATAGGGAATGTGCTTGTCATAGCCGCCGGCAATCAGGATAACCTTTTCCGGAAAACTGCGCAAGCCGGCAATGGTCCGGCTGGGGGACGAGGCAATGGAATCATTATAAAACCGCACACCGTCTTTGATGCGCACCAGCTCAATGCGATGCTCCACACCGCCAAAGGTTCTCGCTACCTTGCGGACTGTGTCATCAGAGGCCATACCCTCCACCGCTGCGATGGCCGCCATATAGTTTTCAATATTATGGACACCGGGGATCAGAATATCCTTGCTGTCCAGTACCTGCTCACCATTGCGGCAGATGATACCTTCCTTCAGGCACACATCCCCCTGCCCAATCCGGGCAAAGCTGCGTGTTGTGCCGTTTCCCCGAAGCGGCGCGGTGAGGGCATTGTCAGCATTGACCACCAGAACGCCGTCAGTATTCTGGAAACGGTAAATATTCTTCTTGGCTTCCACATACTCATCCATATCCTTGTGAATATCCAGATGGTTGGGGGCCAGATTGGTGATCACCGCCACGGAGGGGCTGTGGGTCATATCCATCAGCTGGAAGGAGCTGAGCTCCACCACCGCCACATCCTCCTTTTTCATCTTCCGGACCAAAGGCAGCAGGGGCGTGCCGATGTTGCCGCCCAGCCAGACGGTATTCCCCTCTTCCTCCAGAATCTTGGAAATCAGGGTCGTGGTTGTGGTCTTACCGTCGGAACCGGTGACGGCAATGATGGGACAGGGGCAAACCTGAAAGAATGCCTCCATCTCCGAGGTGATGGCTGCGCCGCCGTCCCGCAGAGCCTTCACAGCAGGGCTGTCCGGATGCATACCGGGGGTGCGGAAAGCGATCTGCGCGGTCATTTCCTCATAGAAATGCTCGCCCAGATACAGCTTGCAGCCCATTCTTCCAGCTCCAGC
>SVLL01000010.1 GCA_015067935.1 Oscillospiraceae bacterium
TGTTTAACCCCATCGATCGGTGGGGATGCCCCGCAGATCGATGGGGTTAAACAGCAGCAGCCGCACATCGGTGACCACTGTCCGTTTGCCGGTGTTTTTCTCAATTTCCATCGCCAGCTGCCGGATGGCTTGGGATTTACCCACGCCGGGAGGACCCCAGAGCATCACCGAAGGCAAAAGCTGCAGCTTTTGCCCGGCATTGATGATGGCGCAGTAGGCGTCTTTCAGGGTTTCGATGATTCTGCCTACATTCATCGAGGGAATATTGACCATTTTTGCGTCACTCATTTTTTATCCACTCCTAACTTTTTGTCCAGCTTGGCAATTTTTTCCTTGCAGGCCGTGATCTGCTCAGAAAAGTCCTCCTGCTTGGTCAGCTCAATTTGCAAAGCAAGCTCCCGCTGCTGCATTTCCTCCAGATTGTTCTGCAATTTGGTAAGATGGTTGGGCAGGTTTTCCAGCGCGTTGTCCAGACGAATCAGACAGCCCACCTCGGAATCGCCCAACTCCACATAGTACCGCCCCTGCCGCTGCAGCCATACATAGGGCTTTTCCCTGCTCATATTGGTGGGCAGGACGATCAAAAAGCCCTGATAGGTCATCAAAGGGGTTTCCTTTGTGGAAAGCACATTGGCGCACACCGCATCGTAAAGGGTCTTGCGCAGCTGCCGGCGGATTTCCTTATCCTGCACCACAAAGGTCTTTTCCATAAAGGCCGCGTCTTCCCGACATTTTTCGATAAAGCCCTCCTGCCGCTGCATTTTACCGGGCAGTTCGGATAGCTCCTTTTCCATGGCAATGTGGTTTTCGATGGATTTGCGCTGCAGGGTCAGCAGACGGGACAGCTCGTTGGCGGTCTCCACCCGTTCCTTCACGAGGGGGTTGCCCACAGCCAGAGCCTTGACCTCTGCGTAGCTGAGTACGGTATCCTCAATATCCGAGCCGCTGCGGTCCTCCAGCGAGCCGGAGAGCAGACCCACGATGAACCGCTGCTTGGTTTCCAGCAGCTGCCAGGAGTAGGCATCAAAGCTGCCCTCGGTGATGTAGCGGAAGATCTGCACGGTCTTGTTTTCGTTGCCCTGCCGCAGAATACGGCCTTCCCGCTGGGTCATATCCGCAGGCCGCCAAGGCACATCCAGATGGTGGATGGCAATCAGCTTGTTTTGTACATTCACGCCCAAGCCCAGCTTGAAGGTAGAGCCAATCAGCACACGCACCTGACCGTTCTGCACCTGACGGAACAGCTTTTCCCGGCGTTTTTCCGTATTGGCGTGGTGAATGAAGGCCATTTCCTCCATAGGGATGCCCATGCTGAACAGCAGCGCGTACAGCTCGTCGTACATATTGAAGCCCTTTTTCGGAGTGGAGCTGTCGCAGAAGATCAGCTGGGTGCTCTTTTGCGCCCGGGTCTTCTGATAGATATCCCACACATTTTCCGCACAGCGTGCCACCTTGGATTGATAGGTAAAGCCGCTGGCAGGGTCAACCAGCCGCAGATCCAACGCGGCCTGCCGTCCGTCCGTTGTGATTTTGAGCATATTATCCTGAGTACGGGGAACCCGTCCCTGACGCACATCGTCCGCACGCTGGGAAATGGTTTTCAGGTAATCGGCAAATTCCGCTGTCTTACCGATGAGGGAATCGGAGTAGCCGTCAGTACTGGGGATGCCGTCGGTAATGTCCACCTGATGGAAATCCGCAATGGAGGCCAGCATGGTGGTCAGCTCCGGCAGATTGTGGAATTTGGCAAAACGGGTAGCCAGACGGTAGCTGCTGGTGTCCACATCAATTTCAAATTCCGTGACCTTCTCGGCAAACATACCGATCCAGCTGTCGAAGCTCTGCAGATCCAGCATGGCCAGCTCACCGCTTTGGAGGTATTTCTGCATAATGTAGGCGTCGGTCACCGAGTTGGTGATGGGGGTGCCCGTGGCCATAACCACGCCACCGCCGCCGTTGTTTTTCTGGATCAGACGGACCTTGTCCATCATATCCTGACATTTTTTGCTGCCCCCTGCGCTGATGCCCAGCACATGTCCCACCTGGGTTTCAATGGGCACATTTTTGAAATTGTGGGCCTCGTCCACAAACAGACGGGTAATGCCCAGCTCCTCAAAGAAAATGGTCTGGTCAGTTTTCAGCACATTGGTGATAGCCTTGCAAAGCTCTTCATCCACGCTTTTCGCCTTGCGGCGGAGCTTGTTGGTGACCTTGCCGGCATTTTTCAGGAGCTTTTTCACTTCGTCACGGGTCTGCTCCAGCTCCCGGATGTAGTGCTCGTGGGAGAGTCCGATGCTCTCAAAACAGCTGTAGGCCATAATGATGCCGTCGAAATCCTTGTCCCGGATGGTCTGCAGTACGCTCTCCCGTTTGGCGGGGGTGAAGGACTTTGGCTCCACGCACAAAATATTGGCAGTGGGGTACAGCTTCAGAAAAATATTCTTCCACTGACCTACCAGATTGTTGGGAACCACATACAGATTTTTCTTGCTCAGCCACATCCGCCGCAGCTCCTGACCGGCAGCGATCATCACATAGGTCTTGCCGGAGCCCACATCGTGGGCAAGAAGGGTGTTGGGGGAAAAGAGGATCCGGGCCGCTGCATCCTTCTGGTAGGGGTACAGCTGCACTTCAGGATTCATCGTGGGGAAGGTGAGAAACGAGCCGTCAAAATGCCGCTTGCGGACGCAGCCGAAGTTGTTTTCGAAAATCAGCTCCAGCCGGGCTTTCCGCTCCGGGTCCTTCCAGACCCATTTCTGAAATTCTTCGATGAGCTTTTTCTGCTTTTCCAGCACCGCGACGGTCTCCGATTGGTTGATGACACGCTTTTTGCCGGATTTGTTGGAGCTGCAGCTTACCTCGTCGGTGACGCAGACGGTCTTCATATTCAAGGTGCGCTCCAGAATGTAAAGGGCGGTAAGCTTTTCCGTGCCGTAGGTGGACCGACAGGCCACCCGGTTGGCATAAAAGCTCTTGTTGGAGATCTCCCAGCTGCCGGTGTAGGGGTCGTGGGTGGTGCAGCTGTAGCAGGCGTTGACCTTCAGAATGTGACGGATGAAAGCATCGATAATATCCGTAGGCACCCACGGAGAACCGAGGGTGATGTAAATATCCTCCGCGGAAAGGCTGGGAGGCAGTACCCGTTCAATGGCGGTCACATTGTCGGCAAAATAGCCCTTGTATTTTTCGTTGGCCGCCTTGGCGGCCTTCCATTTCTGCACCATATTGCCGGAAAGATACGCTTCTGCCGTTTCCCAGCCCTTGTAAAAGCACTCGTCCCAAGTGTCGGGATTTTGGTACACAGAGCCCTTGAGGGTGGAGATCACCGTTTTCAGGTCCGCGCCGGTGATGGATGAGATGTACTCCATATCCACCCGTCCCAGATTGGAAAGGGAGAGGATCAGCCCGTCGGGGATGCTGTCGGCGTGAACACCTTCGGCCCGCACATCCCCGGCAAAGAGGTTTTCCCAATCCATGGGGAGGTCCATAGAGGTCACTTCCTGAATGTGGTCCTTGGGTTGAGGGGGAGGGGGATTTTCTGCCGGCGAGGTCGCCTGCTGTTGGGCGCGCTCCCTGTCTTCACGCTTTTTCGCGATACTCCGGGCGGAGCGCAGCTTTTCGATGACAGTGGTGATTTGTGCGGAGGAGATTTTTCCTCCGGCTTTATTCAGCTGGGAGAGCAGCTCGTCAAAAAGGGAGATTTGCGCCGAATCCTCAGATCCGGCGCGCGTAGTTGTATTTTTCATTTTATACCTCCGGGATACCGTATTTTTTGCAGTATGCAGAGATCTTTGAGCCTCGGGGGCAGGACACGGAAATCCGGTCTGCCTTGGGATACAGGATGGAGGGCATAGAGCGGTAAACTTCATAACCGGAGTCCTCGGCTTCAGCCGCGGTGCCGAAGGTGCCGATACGCAGGTCCGCGTCTCCCTCAAAGGCGATATGGGTGTAATCGCTGTGGATCATAAAGGCTAACAGATCTATAAATATAACGGAGGAGGGGACAATAATTCGCACCGTATCGGCACAAACCGCAAGGGCGCGATAGTCCAGCACCTGCACCCCGGAGGGGATGCGCAGATTGAACTCCTCCTCGGCATCTGCACCGACGGTCTGGAAGGCGTTGGGACCGATGGTTTTCAGCCCGGAGAGCTTGGAAATACGGCTGTTTTTGCAGGTTTTGATGAGGGTAGTGCCATCCTTGCTCAGCAGGCAGTTGTGGGCGGAGGAAAAGACCGGGTTATCCGGATGGACGAGGATGCCGTCGGCCTTACAGCCGAGGGAAATCCATGCATCGGGGGAAAAGGAGGTGGCGTTTTTGGGGATGTAAAGGATTCCGGGCAGAGGACAACCTGCCTCGTCGGTGTCGTCGATGTAGGTGATCACGCCGTCTTCAATGGTCAAATCGTAGTAGTACATATCCGTTCCTCCGTGTGTAAAAAAGTGAATGTGGGGCTTGTGAGAACAGAATACCAAAACAAATGTACCAAAAAAGGGACTTGTCAGAAAAGGGCGATTTTTTGTCTTGCAAATAGGTTGTGATATGGTATAATAAAAACATAGCTTGCCCCGAAATATGAAACGGAGGTCTTTTTATGGCAAAGAACATTGAACCGAAGCTTAAAAAAATCGGAGAGTACTTAAAACTGGACAGAGGTGTCAAGTTTGTAATTCCTCAATATCAGAGAGCTTATTCGTGGGGAATCAGTCAATGCGATAAGCTGTGGCAGGACATCGTGTCTTTTGCGGAAGATAAAAGCAGCGACAGTCATTTCTTCGGAACGATCATTATCAGTTGTAAGGAAAATGATACGCAGTATGAGCTGATTGACGGACAACAAAGAACAACCACATTTTTGTTGCTGTTAAAGGCCTTGCTGATCAGGATCAATACCGCCATTGAAAATACGATCGATGATGTGGATTCGGAGATGCTTTGCCGTGGTCTGCAGGCCAGCAGAACCAAAATAATGACAATCCTCTATCGGGTAACGGGAGAAGAAGTTTCCTACAGACCCAATCCGGAAAAAGATGCCGCGATTTATCAAAAAGCAAACATTCTGGAGAATCACTCCATCAATGAAAGCTATAAAGAAGAGCTGGCTAAAATCTTGAAGGCAGCGGATTTGGCATCTGCCGAAGCAGAAGTATATAAGATTAAATTCAAGCAAAAGGACAATAAATATACCAATTTCTTCCGCAACTTTAAGTTTTTCTGTAATAAAGTCGATGAACTGAAATCGGAGAGTGTGCTTAACAACATCGCAAAAGTATTTTTAGGCTCCTCAGAAGACAGTGCTTGCGAAATTATAGAAATCAAAAGCTGGCATGTGGATCAGGCCATTAAAATGTTCAACTCTTTGAATTCTGCCGGATTGCCGCTGTTTGATTCTGACATCATTTCGGCTGAGCTGTACAGTGCGGCTGACAGAAGAAAAGAGAGCGATACCTTCAAGGATTTGTGGGAGAAGTTCAAAGCCGCTACGGATGAGCTGGAAAGTATGGGTATCACAAAAATAAATTCCGTATTGCTGCAATATATGTACTATGTGCGTGCGGTCAAAGGAGAAACGATAAGCACCAATGGCAACATCAATGTGACTACCCCCGGTTTAAAAAGGTATTTTACAGAAGAAAACAAAGATGCCATTGCCGACCCGGTCCGGATGAGCGGCGATTTGCTTAAGCTGGCAAAGATTTGGAAAAATGTTGCAGAGCATCCGCTGCAAAAACTGTTGCTGAAATTTAATGAGAACAGCAAACTGTTCTTAGCCAGCTATTTTTATCGGCTGGATGAGGATAACATCACAGAGGAAATGCTACAGCCCATTTTTGAATGTATGCTCCGTCTGTTTGCTATTCTGGAACTGGTGGAGTCCGGTTATTCCAGTAAGTATTTCAAGACATTCCTTTTCGGCGAACAAGTAAAATTTGTAGATGCAAGTATCACGGATGATGAAATCAAGGCGGATTTCGATAAGCACATTTCCGGTAACTGGACACGAAAGGAACTCAAGGATGCGCTGTTGGAGTATGACGGCAATGCGCTCGTCTATCTGAATGAGTATCTGTTTGCCCGTGAGAAGGGTGTGGCTTTTGCCCTTGAAAGTCCGTATGATATTGAACACATTATGCCCTATAGCGGACACAATGTTTCGCAAATCAGAGCAGATGCCGATATTGCAGATGAAGAGGAATTCTACAGCGTCGTAAACAATTTGGGCAATAAGATTTTGTTGGAGTCGAAGATCAACCGGGGAATCGGAAATGAGTGGTTCAGAACAAAAGTATCCACCACCCTGAAGGATAAAACCGGCTATCAGGACAGCAAGTATCCCATCGCAAAGGCACTGGTTGCTGAATATAAGGACACAGGCCGTCCCTTCTGGAAGAAGGATGACATTGCTGCTGCTACGGAAAAGGCAAGCGAAAGAATTGTGAAATTCATCTTTGGCGAATAAAAGCAACACACCCCGACGATTTTTCGTCGGGGTGTGTTTGTTAAAATCTATTCCGCAGAATATTTCTGCAGGCCGATTTGCAGATTTTTCCGGATGCGGTCACGCAGGTGCTTCGGGGCGGTGATCTCCACATGGTTCAGGTACTGCATCGCCCAGTATTCCATCGCGTCGGGGCTGGCCCAAAGGGTCACGATGACCTTTTCCACATCCTCCGTTTCCCGGATGGCAATGTCCTTGCCAAACCAGTCGATCACCTGATCCACCGTCTTGGGGTCGGTGACAAATTCGATCCGCTCCGGCTCGTCGTGGTACATATACGGCAGAGTGGAGGAGAGCTTTCGGTAGTCGATGCCGCTCTCATAGCCGGGCAGTTCCCGGAGATTCTGAGCAGGTTTGTCGTAAAGGCGCACATTGCTCAGCCGGTCCAGCCGATGGAACACCATGTGCTTCCAATAGCCGCTGTAGCCCATCACATAGTACCGCTGGTTGTGCAGTATCAGCAGGTAGGGGGTGATCCGCTGGAAGGAGGATTTGTGCAGCTGCTTGTCAAGCCCGTACTTATTGTAATCGTATTGCAGCTGTTTGCCCTCTTCAATGGCCATATCCACCATCTCGATGTTATAAAACAGCGCGGGATTTTCCGTCTTGTTCCAATCCTTGACCGTGTGGATATTTTTTACATGGGAGCGGAAATACTTGTTAGACAGCTTGCAGAGCTTTTCAATCAGGTCGGAGGATTGCCGTGGGTTGATGTGCTGGCTGCACAGGACGCTGTCGATCAGAAGCTTCAGCTCCGAATCCTCAAATTCCCGGCTCTCCAGATAGCTGCCTGCCCGACGGGATTCCACCTCAACGCCGGCCTCCTTCAGCAGGGAAATGTTCCGGCCGATGGCCTTGCGCTCAATGACGATGCCGTAGTCGTTTTCCAGATGCAGGGCAATGTCATCCTGCGTCAGGGGATGGTCGTAGTCGCTGTGCTTCTGCAAAATCTGCAAAATGCGCAGCAGGGCTAATTTTTTGGGCTCAAAGCTGTCCATTCTTTTTCTCTCCTTCAGGGGCGTGTTTCAGCTCGTGTGAGTATTTTCTCGCTGTGGTTCCTCTATATCGTACAGCAAAAACCCCCGCAATGCAACTATTATTTCCCCTTTTTGTCTCGTATGTACTAAAAAGGTCGCATTACATTGTTCTTAGTGAAACCATCACAGCATTGTCAGAGGCTTATAGCACGGCGGATAAATCCTTGCTTTTGAAGAAAATAGTGTTATAATAAAATTGTGCTTAGTGACATGTGAAGAAAAGAGCTATATGATCGTTAGGAGGATCAATGATGAGAAAAATAGAATTTAAAGAATTCTTAGCACTCTTTTTGGCGGACAGCTCGGTAGATTTTTATAATAGTAAGCTCAACACCGTTAAAAGAATACTGGGGAACGATCTTGATCTGGTCGTCAGTGACTTTAACGAGATAATCAAAGCCAAGAAACTGCTGGCGGCAGAAGATTCTTATGTCAGAAAGGTCTTTGATTATTATATCAGCTACCATTATGCTCCGGATCAGATCCGGCCCGTTTCTGCCACTCCACATGGGAGCAAAAAGAAAAGTTCCGCCGCACAGCTCCCCCGTATTTTTGCGCAAGGCCCTATTGTACAATATCGTAAAGATGTTCCCCTTCACAAGAGGGATGAGGTCCTACGCAGCGCGTTGGAAAATGAATACGGTACGATCATACAATACGCAATGGATATTTTGCAGAATATTTGGGAAGGCGATATGCCCTATATTCCGGTGTACCTGAGCAAAAAACAACCTGTGGACGAGTATTACATAGACATGAAACTGGTTGATGAAATCAGAAAAAAACTGAACATAGGCATAGTCCTGACGGATGAAGAGCTTGACAGGATGCGGGAAAACAAAATCCGACAGGATGTGCTGGGGCGTTTTTTCCCAGGAGAACAGCCGTATATTGAGATATATTTCAATAATCTCTCCAACCCATATTTAGAGAGAGCCAATAATTGCTTGGCCCATGAATATATGCATTTTCTGCATTATTACTATGCCGTCCAAGGTGGTGCTGTAAATCCATTTGAGAACGAAAAACTCAACGAAGCACTGGCAGACTTTTTTGGAATGCTGTATTCCCACCGCCGCGGTACACCAAAAGATCTGGATGTAGGTGAAGACGAGTATTGGGCGTGGATACGATGGCAGAATACGGACTGGCCCTATGCGTATGCACTGAAATTCTTCAAAAAGCCATACAAAAGCAAACTGATTGACTACAGTTTTGCTGAAATGGATGCAGCTATAAAAAAGATGCGGAATGTGTTTAAGAAAACTGCTGACCCGGCAACTGCGTTTTGTGTTCTGGAGAAGAATCCCTGATAACAGATTTTGAATTTAAAAAGGAGAAAAAAACGATGAGTCAAACACCCATTGAAAAGCTGTTGGATGAGAAAAATTCGGATCCCATCACGCTCTACACCGAAGCCGGTGAGGAGGTCACCCTTGAGCAGGTGGCTATCATACCTTTGCAAGGCAGATGCTATGCGATTTTAAAGCCGCTGGGCGCACACGCCATTGGGGAAGATGAAGCTCTGGTCTTTGAGCTGGTGCCGGAGGATGCGGATTGGTCGCTGGAGATCGTTCTGGAGGACGATATCATCGATGCCGTGTTTGCGGTGTACTACAAGCTGCTTTCCGAAGAGGGTAATGCCTGAAATCACAAAAACCGGACCTTCTTCGGCGTTGGTCCGGTTTTGTCAATCAAGGATGGCTTGCGCTGCGTATCCTCTGCGAAAAGTGCGGATAAACACGGTTACCTACAACAGAATCGATTATAGGAGGAAACAGCAATATGTTCGGAGCAATTCTGGGCGACATGATCGGGAGCCCCTATGAATTTGACCGCAGCCCCAAGGTGAAGGATTTTCCCCTTCTGACGGATGCGTGCTATTACACCGATGACAGCGTGATGACCGTTGCGGTGGCGGATGCTTTTTTGGATGCTCCGGAAGATGAGGAGCGGATTCGTCAGCGGTTGGTGGAATCCATCCGCAAGTGGGGCAGGCTTTACCACGATGCAGGCTATGGCGTATATTTCTGCAATTGGCTGGCGTCTGACGACCCCCGGCCTTACGGCAGCTACGGAAACGGCTCCGCAATGCGGATGTCCGCGGTTGCGTGGCTGTACGAGGATTTGGAAACCGTAAGACGGATGGCGGCCCTCTCCGCCGCCGTTACCCACAACCATCCGGAGGGCATCAAGGGCGCGGAGGCTACCGCCTCAGCGATTTTTCTGGGCCGGACCGGCCACAGCAAGGCGTACATCAAGGAATACATCGAGAGGGAATTTGACTATGACCTGAGCCGCACCTGTGACCAGATCCGTCCCACCTATCACCATGTGGAATCCTGTCAGGAGACGGTGCCGGAGGCGATCATCGCCTTTTTGGAGGGCGAGGATTTTGAGGATGTGATCCGCAACGCGGTATCCTTGGGCGGCGATTGCGACACATTGACCTGCATCGCAGGGTCCATCGCCGAGGGCTTTTACGGCGTTCCGGAGGAGCTGAAGGACGAGGTCAGAGCCCGTCTGCCCCAAGACCTGCTGGAAGTGGTGGAGCAGTTCGAGCTGACGGTATTTTAAAGGGAGAGAAAAATGGCCAAAATCTTACACAAGGGAAACCCCAGCTCTAAACGAAGGGCGTATTTTACCTGCCATCCGGAGGATTTTGAAAAATATTTTGACAAAATCTGCGAGGATATTTTTAAAAAACACGATTGCGTCATCTTCTACAAAGAGGATATGTCCGAGCTGATTGCAGCGCAGGACAAGGAAACCCAGCTGGCTCACAACAACCTGCTTGTAGTTCCGGTGACGCTAAAGCTGCTGACAACTCCAAATCCTGCAATGGATGACGAGATCCGGTACGCCCGGCAAGAGGGTATGCCCATTCTTCCATTGATGATGGAGCCCGGTCTGGCACCGATCTATTCTCTGCCCGATAAGTTTGGCAAGCTGCAGTATTTGTCCCCCTTTGACAAGGATGATACTGCAATCACCTACGCAGAAAAACTGAAAAAGTTTTTGGACACCAAGCTGATCAGCGATGAAATGGTCAAGCGGATTCAGGCGGCTTTTGATGCCTACATTTTCCTCAGCTATCGGAAAAAGGACCGCCGGTATGCCAACGAGCTGATGAAGCTGATCCACAGCCATTCGGAGTGCCGAGACATTGCTATATGGTACGACGAATTTTTAATCCCCGGCGAGAGCTTTACGGATAATATCGAAAAAATGCTGGCACGATGCGATTTGTTTACCCTTTTGGTCACACCGCAGCTGTTTAAGCCCGGTACCCGATCGGACGGAACAAAAGGGGAAAATTTTGTGCTTTCCACCGAGCTTCCCATGGCCAAAGAAAAAAAGGCAAAGACCGGAATGCCCATTCTTGCAGTAGAAATGGAGAAAACGGACAAGAACCAGGTGGATTCTTTGCGTTTAAATAACTGCCTGTGTGCGGAGGATGCGGCATTTTTCGCCGGTCTGGCAGAGGAAATCTGCAAGCTGGCAACCAAAGCCAATGACACACCGGAGCATAATTTCCTCATCGGCCTTGCCTATATGGAAGGCATTGATATGGAGGTCGACCGCGCACGCGGTTTGGAAATGATTACCGCTGCTGCAGAGGCCGATTTGCCGGAGGCAATGAAAATGCTCTTTGGTATGTACCGGGAGGGTGACGGTGTCAGGCTTGACTATGAGAAGGCCGCCTTTTGGGCAGAACGCCTGGCAAATTACTACCGCCGGGAATACGGCGAGGAAAATCCCGATACGCTGCATTCTTTGAATGATCTGGCGGTGATGCACCTTACGCTGGGTGACTATGAAAAGGCGTTGGCACTGCAGGAAAAGGTATATGCCGAGTTCTGTAAGTGTTTTGGCGAGCAGGACGATTCCACGCTGGAAGCCTTACATAATTTGGCAGCTATCTGCGGTGCAGCAGGACAGCACCAAAAGGCTCTGAAATTGGGCGAAAAAGCGTACGCACTGCGCTGCGGGCTTTCGGGAGAGAAGGACCCTAAGACACTGACGGTGCTCAACAGCTTCGCTTGTACCTGCAGCGAACTGGGCGACTATGAAAAGGCTTTGGAGCAGCATGAAAAAGTATACGCATTGCGTTGCGAGACTTCAGGCGAGGAACACCCCGTTACACTGATGTCTCTGAACAATCTGGCGATGGCTTATTACGATCTTGGCGATTATACAAAAGCCTTGGAGCTGAACGAAAAAGCCTACACCCTGCGCTGCAAAGTTTTAGGTGATGAGCATCCGGATACGCTGATGTCCCTGCTGAATGTGGCATCTGCGCACAGCGCACTGGGCGCATATCAAAAGGCCTTGGAGCAGCATGAAAAAGCCTATGCCTTACATTGCAGAGTCCTAGGCAAGGAGCATCCTGCTACGCTGACCGCCCTGAACAATTTGGCGGCGGCTTACGGCGATCTCGGCGACTATGAAAAGGCTTTGGAACGGAAGGATGAAGCTTATACCCTGCGCTGCAAGGTGCTTGGTGAGGAGCATCCTGCCACACTGATCTCCCTGAGCAATTTGGCGGTTGCATACAGCGATCTTGGGGATTATGCAAAAGCCTTGGAGCTGGACAATAAAGCCTACACCCTGCGCTGCAAGGTACTCGGTGAGGAGCATCCGGATACGCTGATGTCCCTGCACAATATGGGATCATCCTACTGCGAGCTGGGCGATTATGCAAAAGCCTTGGATCGGTATGAAAAAGCGTACAACTTGCAATGCAAGGTTTTGGACGAGGAGCATCCCGATGCCCTTGCTTCTCTGCACGATACGGCCTATGCGTACGGCGCATTGGGCAATCACGAAAAGGCCTTGGAGCTGCAGGAAAAGGCCTACGCACTGCGCTGCAAGGTACTGGGAGAAGAACACGCTGACACACTTGACACCCTGCATACGCTGGCACTGACCCATAGCTCCTGCGATAACTATCAAAAGGCACTGGAGCCGTTTAAAAAAGTGTACACGCTTCGCTGCAAGCACTTAGGGGAGGAGCATCCCGATACGCTGATAGCTCAGTTCAATCTGGCCTGGACCTGTTATAAGCTGGAAGACTACCGAAAAGCCCAGGAAATGGCAGAAAAGGTATATCATCTCAGATGCAAAGTCAGCGGAAAAGACCATTCGGATACAGTGCAGGCGCGAAAGGTTCTGCAGGTTATCTATATGACCCGTGGGGTCTGCCGGCATTGCGGCGGCAAATTTAAGCAATTAGGCATTATGCGCTGCGGCAAGTGCGGCAGACGCAAGGACTATTAAAACCAATCAAAGCCGGGAGTTGTTGCGCGCAGCTCCCGGCTTTTATAACGCATTGACTATCCGCCCCAAAGTGGGTATAATCAAAGAAAAAGTACGAAAACAACACTATATTCAGGAGATTTAACAGCAAATAATGCTATCCTGTAAAGAAAGGGAGAAAAATGGCCAAGATTTTATGCCGCACCAAGGGAAATGCAGACCCCCACGGAAAGCCCCGTGTGTATTTTACCTGCCATCCGGAGGATTTTGACAAGTATTTTGACAAAATCTGCGAGGATATTTTTAAGACCCACGAATGTGCGATCTACTACACAGAGGATATGACTGCCCCCATCGAGGAAAAGGACACAGAGACCGATCTGGGAAGCAACAACCTGTTCATTGTGCCGGTGACCTTCCGTTTGCTGAGCGAGCCCAACCGGGCGATGGATAAGGATATTCCCTATGCAATGGGGAAAAATATTCCCATTCTGCCCTTTATGATGGAGTCCGGCGCAGAGGATATTTACGGTAAAAAGTTCGGTCAGCGGCAGTATTTGAAGCCTTTTGCCGGTGACAGCACCGAGATTTCTTACGCAGAAAAGCTCAAAAAATATCTGGAAGCGGTACTGATCAGCGACGAGATGGCGAAAAAAGTCCGGGCGGCCTTTGATGCCTACATTTTCCTCAGCTATCGGAAAAAGGACCGTCGGTATGCCAATGAGCTGATGAAGCTGATCCACAGCCACCCCCAATGCCGGGACATTGCTATATGGTACGACGAATTTTTGACCCCCGGCGAGAATTTCCGGGTCAATATCGAAAAGATTTTGAAAACCAGCAAGCTCTTTGCCCTTTTGGTCACGCCCAATCTGCTGGAGGAAAAGGACGGAAAGCCCAATTTCGTGATGGGGGAGGAGTATCCTGCAGCCCACAGAGCCGGAAAGGTCATTTTGCCGGCACAAATGGAGCCGACGGATCTTACCGCTCTTGCCGCCAAATTTGAGGATATTCCACCCTGTGTAGACCCCCACGGCAGGGAATTCAAGAACTGCCTGATCGAATGTGTGGCAAAGGCAGATATCGGGGAAAACAACAAGGACCCGATGCATAATTTCCTCATCGGCCTTGCCTATCTGGATGGCATCGATGTGGAAGTGAACCGGCAGCGGGGAATGGAGCTGATCACCTCCGCTGCGGAAAGCGGTCTGCCGGAGGCAATGGAGCGGCTGAGCAACATCTATGACAGCGAAGCCAATTACCGGGAAGCGGTCAAATGGGTGGAAAAGCTGATGAACTACTATCAACAGCAGCTCGGCTTGGAGCATTCCACCACCATCGTGTGGATCAGCAATCTTTCAACCGCTTACCATCGCGCCGGAGAATTCCAAAAAGCACTGGAGCTGGAGGAAAAGGCCTACGCTCTGTTTTGCAGGACCCTCGGACCGGAGCATCCGGCAACGCTGGTTTCCCTGAATAACCGGGCGGCATTGTACGATGCCCTCGGTGCCTATGAAAAGGCACTGCAATTGCAGGAAGAAGCCTATGCCCTCCAATGCAAAACGGGGAAAACCGAGAGCATCGGTGCGCTGGTGACCCTCAATATGATGGCCGCCACCTGCACCGGTCTTGGAGATTACCGGAAAGCACTGGAGCTGTACGAAAAAGCCTATGCCCTGTCCTGCAAGGTCCGGGGAGAAGAGCATTCCGAAACCCTGAAGATTTTGGAGGGTATGGGAACGGTGTACAGCTTGCTGGGAGAGTATCAGAAGGCCCGGGAGCTGCTGGAAAAGAGCTTTGTTATCCGGTGTGATGTTTCCGGCACGCGGCATCCTGAAACTCTGAATACTATGCACCAGCTGGCATTTCTCTACCACAAAATGGGAGATTATCGGAACGCACAGCAGTTTATGGAAAAGACTTACTCCCAAAAATGCGCGATTCTGGGACAGAAGCACCCCTCCACGCTGATTTCCGCAAATCAGCTGGGGCTGATCTATGATGCGCTGGGGGAGTACCAAAAGGCACTGGAAATACACCAAACAGCGTACACAATGCATTGCGAGGTTTTGGGGGAAAGCCATCCGGAAACCCTGCACAACCTGCACAATCTGGCAGGAAGCTACAGCCATATGGGGGATTTCGAAAAGGCTCTGGAGCTGATCGAAAAATCCTGCGACCTGATATACAGAAATCACGGGGAAAACCATCCGGATTATATGAAAGCTCTGAGCAATCTGGCGGTGACCCACTGCAATATGGGCAATCATCAAAAGGCGTTGGAAACAGAAGCCCGGGCGTGTATGCTGATGTGCAGAAAATTGGGGGAAACCCATCCGAATTCCCTGCGGTCACTGTGCAATCTTGCCCATTATCACGCCCTTCTGGGGAATCGGAGCAAGGCGCGCCAGCTGCAGATCGCCGCATATCAGCAGCTGTGCGATACTTTAGGCCCGGAGCATCCCGAAACCCTGACGGTGCTTAATGATCTGGCGGTAAACTGCTTCTATCTGGGTGAGTACGCGCAGGCACAGGAAGCGGCGCAAATCGTGCTGCAGCTTCGGTACAAGGCACTGGGCAAGGACCATCCGAATACCCTTGCCGCGTGGCAGAATTTGCAGGCGATCTGTATGAAGCGGAATGTCTGCCGTTCCTGCGGCGGAGAATTCACGGCGGAGCAGATCTGCAGCCAATGCGGAAGACCGAAGGACTACTAAAAGAACAAGGCCGGGAGCTGTTAAGGGCAGCTCCCGGCTTTTATAATACATTGATTATTTGAGGAAAAGCAGGGATAATTAAAGGAAAATGCGGAAAAAAAGCGGTCTTTTTGCGAAAAGACACCCCAAAACTTCGTTTTAACAGTAGGCAGATACTGTCCGAAACGAAAAGGGGTTGAAGCAATGAAGGATTTTATCATCGAAAACGGAGTGTTGAGGAACTACGCAGGACCCGGTGGGGCGGTTACGGTGCCCCAAGGGGTGAGCGTCCTTGCCGACAGCTTTTTTCTGTGCCGCGGTGTGACCTCGGTGGTGCTGCCGGAGGGCGTGACCGTCATTGAGCCGGCGGCCTTCTACCTGTGTGAAAATATGATTTCCGTCACCTTGCCCGAGAGCCTGACAGAAATCGGCAAAACCGCGTTTCTGGGCTGCTACTCCCTTTGCGAAGTGACCATCCCCGGCAGCGTGGAGGTAATCGGGGCCAGGGCCTTTCTCCGCTGCGGTCTGCGGACGGTGCGCATTGCGCCGGGGGTGAAGGTGCTGGAGACCGGTGCGTTCCGCAACTGCGATGACCTGACGGAGATCCGTCTTCCCGACAGTGTGATTTCCATCGGTCCAGGGGCGTTTCACGGCTGTACAAAGCTGTACCGGGCGGTGCTGCCGGCCACGCTGAAGAAGATGGGCAACGGCGTTTTTTTGGGATGTGAGGAGCTGCGCGAGCTGGTAGCCCCGGGATTTTCTATGGAAACGCTGCGGGAGCATAAGCTGATCTTGCAGGGTGCGATCGGGTATCTGTGCAACCCGGATGCCTACACGGACCCCAAAATTGTGGAAGAGTATGGGAAAATTATGATGACCCAGCGCAGGCGATTGGTATCCTGCCTGGTGCAATCGGACCGGGTAGAGGGTCTGCAGACTTATGCCAAGCTGCGAAAAATCAACCTGCGGAACTTTGAAAGAGATTTTCTGCAGCCGGCTATGGAAGCCGGTGCAACGGCGTGCATCGCCTTTTTGATGAACTGGAAAAATACGCATATTTCCACCCGTTCTGCCGCGAAAAAACGGGCGCAGGATTGGAAATTGTAGGAGGGGTACCAATGCGTGATTTTGTTATAAAAGACGGCGTTCTGTCCGATTCTGCCGTCCTGGGCGGTCGGGTGGTCATCCCCGAAGGCGTTACCGTCATCGGAGAGGGCGCGTTTATGTATAAAAGAGATGTGACCGCTGTGGTCATCCCCCGGAGCGTGGAAATCATCGAAGACCGGGCGTTTTATGAATGTACCAATTTGCAGGAGATCTACATTCCGGGCAATGTGAAGCGCATCGGAAAAGAGGCGTTTGCCGAGTGTGTCAAGGCAAAAAAGCTGACGCTTTGCGAGGGCGTGAAAAGTATCGGAAAACAGGCGTTTTCCTTTTGCTGTTCCTTGGAGCAGGTCACACTCCCGGATAGCTTGCGCAGAATCGGTGAGGGTGCGTTTCGGGAATGTGAATGCCTGCAGGATAAAGACGGTTTCGTGATCGTGGGAAATGTGCTGTATGATTACCTCTCCGAAAGGCAGGATGTGATCATTCCGGAGTCTGTCACCGCAATCGACACAAAAGCTTTTTACGGTGCGGAAACCATTGTGTCTGTCACGATTCCCGACAGTGTAAAGCGGATCGGTCCGTATGCTTTTTCCAAATGCAATAAGCTCAGGAGCGTCCATATCCCGGGCAGTGTGAAAAAAGTGGGAGCCCGCGCCTTTTTCCGTTGTGAGAATCTGCGGACTGTGACATTGGGCGAGGGCGTGAAAACGCTGGAAACCGGTGCCTTCCAATCCTGCGAAAAGCTGACAAAGATCGTACTGCCGGAAAGCCTGCAGTTTATCAAGGAAGACTGTTTTGCCCATTGCACAAAATTGCGCTCAGTAATGATTCCCGCCGGTCTGCAGGAAATTGGAGATTACGCGTTCAGCTACTGCAGAAGGCTGGCGTCTATATCTGTTCCGGAAACCACCAAAGTCGGCAAAGATGCCTTTGAATTCTGCAGGAGCTTGGCGGATGCGGACGGATTTGTGGTCGTGCAGGGATGGTTATATGGCTATTACGGTTCCGGCGGCGATGTGGTGATTCCTCCGTGGGTGAAGTCCGTCAGCGAAAGGGCATTTATGGGGCATGACCAAATTACCTCTCTCACCATTCCGCCTCACTTGAAAATTACGAGCCGGCTTGCCTTTTGGGGCTGCGAGGGTTTGGCAGATGCGGACGGCTTTGTGATCGTGCAGGGACGGCTGTTTGGCTATTATGGTCCCGGTGGCGATGTGGTGATTCCCACGGGCGTTACCGTCATCGGCGAAGACGCCTTCCGGAAACAGAATTCCATTGATTCCGTCTATATCCCCGAGGGTGTGACGACCATTGAAGACAGTGCCTTTTCCCATTGTCAATGGCTGAAATCCATCCACATCCCAGATAGCGTGACGACCATTGAAGACAGTGCCTTTTCCTATTGCCAGATGCTGGAAACTATCCGTATTCCGGATAGCGTGACATCCATTGGTGACGAGGCGTTCTTCCGCTGCGATTCGTTAAAATCCGTGGTTCTGCCCAAAGGACTCACCCATATCGACGGGGATTGTTTCAAATGCTTTTCCAAAAGCGATATGCAGTATCTTCTGGCACCGGGTCTTCCGCCGAAAGCGTTTAAAAAATACGGGAACGACAAGGCGGCAGCAATCGGATATCTGTGCAATCCCCAAGCCTTTGAAAAGCCGGAGATTATCGATGCATACCGAAAGTATGTGAAAAAGAACATTGCCCTGCTGACACCGCTGTTGGTCCGGGAAGACCGGGTTGCAGGTATGGAAACCTGCATCCGGGAGGGGTTTCTCACCGACAAAAACTTTGAAAACTTTTTACAGCCGGCTATGGAGGCTGGCGCGACAGCGTGCATCGCCTTTTTGCTGAATTGGAAAAACAAAAATCACCCGTCAGGCAGCGGAGACTTTAAGCTGTAGAACTTTCTTGCGCTATAGCGAAAAATGTGATAAACTGGCAGTAGAATGCCAAAAGAGAGAAAGGAAGCGGGAAATATGGATGCTTTTATCAGCTGGACCAGCGCAGATCGGGATGTAAAGAACGCCTTGATGGAAAAATTGCGCGGCGTGGACATTGACTGCTGGGACTCCGACGAAGAATGTGTCTCCGATTACTCAACGGAGTGCATACAGAATATCCGCCGAAGCGAATTGTTCATTGTCATTGTCAGCGATGCCTCCATGGCCAAGGGCTATGTGATCAACGAGATCATCGAGGCAAGAAAGCAGGAAGGCGAAGGCAAGCTGAATATTCTGGTTTATAAAATCACGGATTCCCCCCTTACTGACCAATTTACCTGCCAGCTCAATCACATTTCTCAGGTTTCCGGAAACCTGATTCAGCGCAGAGAAACGCTGGGCGAAGAAAGCTCTATGGACAAGATCGTTCGTCGGGCGGTGAAGCTCCTGACGGCACGGAAAGAGGGCAATCCCGAAAAGCCCTATGATGTCCATACACCTAAGCTGAGCGGCTTGTCCGTTACCGCCACCGGCTATTTCGTGGAAAACAGCCGGGAAGATATTCTGCAGGCAATGGACGCAGGCTTCCAAAGAAGCAATGTGCTGGTTATGCGGGAGTTTTTCGGCTTCGGCAAGCGGGCAACCATACGCAAATATGTGGAAATGCACCGCGCGGCAATTAAAAATGCGGTGTTTATCCGCAATACACAGGGAAAACTGCGCTCTTTTTTGCTGACGGAGTTGAATTTCTCAAACCTCAACCCCGGGTGCTTTGACGGTCTTGAGGGCGATGCGCTGATTGACGCAAAGCTGCATTTCTTGGAAAGACTGGACGAGAGCAATCTGCTGATCATCTCCGATGTGGATTGCAGCGAGCCGCTGGATGAAAACCTCTGCCAGCAGCTGCTCTCCCTGAAATGCCGCATTATTCTGCTGACCCAGGATGCAACGGATTCCTATGACGATTGGTTTCCCGTCATCCGGGTGGGCAGAATGGAAAATGAATACCTGACGGAGCTGTTTTTCCATCACTATACCCGGGCCGCCGAGGAGGACAGGGAGGCTCTGACAGTGCCGCTGGTGCAGTTTTTCGACCGGATCGGCGGTCACACCAAAACAGTGGAGCTGACCGCATCGGTGCTGCGCCGGGATATTGGCGCACTGCCGGAAGAGGTGGCCTCCTATCTGTCCCTTGACGGGGGCGAGGGAATGCAGCTGCAGGATCGGATCCTGGAGCAGATTGCCAAAGTGTTCGATTTGGCACAGCCCTCCCGGGAGCAGGGAATCGCCCTGCTGGCAGCGGCTTGTCTGGCAGTGCCGGATATCAGCGAGCGGAATTACCGGCAGATATTGCGGCAGTGCGGTGTTACCGACCATCAGACCTTAATTGAGCTGGAGCAGCGAGGTTGGCTGGATCTGGATATGCAAAACCAGACCGTTTCCATGGAGCCGCTGGTGGCGCAGATCGTGTTCCGAAAGTTCTGTCACGAAACTGGGGTGCTGATCGCCTGCGAGCAGTACATTCAGGAGCTCAATGCCCGCAGCCTGATGGCTCCTGCCTTGCCCCTCTATTTCCGGGCACTGAGCAAATATGAGTATTTCTGCCGCTTGGTGGGTCTGCCCCTGTTGGGACAGGCAGTGGCACTTCTGCGCCTGCGGGGAGCGGAAGAAAAGAAATTTGTGCCGGAGGATATGGCGCAGGTGGTTCAGCAGATCGAAGAAGCCTATCCTGCGAGCCGATATGGCGGCGCGGAGCCGGAGGAGGAAGACTTTATATCCGGTATGATCCGCTTTTTCCGGAGCTATTATCTGCCTAACTGCAAGATTTTCGCCAGTAACGCCGGTCAGCTGCTGTTTAACTATGCTTACAGTAACGATCTGACCGCCCAGCTGCCTATGCAGGTTTTTGATATGGAGGCTGCCTTCGGTATGACGGAGGAGGAACTGCGCGAGTGGATCGTCTCCCTGCGGGAGCAGGCAGATCAGTTCAGCGATATGGATGCCGAGGAATGGGAAGCTGTATTTCTGATTGAAAGCGTCAATGTGATGGACGCGCTGTTCACCCGGAATATTGCAGAGATCCAGATGGGTATGAGCCGGCTGCTGGATTACCTCTTTGCCACTCCGGAAATTCTGCAGTCTGAAGACAGTAAGCAGGTATTCATCAGTGTTGTGACAATGCTGAGTGCGGCTTACACCGCCTCCGGTGCCTACAGCTCTGTGGTGATGCTCTGCGAGCGGGTAATCGAAGCGTTTCAGGATATGGAGGTTCCGCCCCGACTGCGGGATATCTATGGCGGTGCGCTGCGTGCCACGAAAGCCTATTCGGATGCGCTGTACGATAACTACGAGAAATTGCTGGAATGTTACGAAACCGAAGGGGACAAGTATTTTGAAAGCCGTCAGGAGCTGCGGCGGCACAAGAGTATTCTTCTGCTGCAGTATGCCCACGATCTGGCGATGTCCGGGCAGTTTGCGGCGGCAATTGAAAAGTTTGCCAAGGCCCAAAAGCTGGGCTGTACGGATTTGCTGGAAAATACGATCCGTGCGGCGGAAAATATCACCCAAATGCAGATCAATGACGGCGACTTCGACGGGGCGAATACCTTTGTGAAAAAGTATATTACCCCGGAGCTTTTACGGCAGGCCGAGGAATCGGAGAATGACGAGCTGCGGGAAAAGGCGGCAACCCTTCACAGCATTTTGCAGCTTGAAAAAGCGGATGAGGAAAAAGGGGAATCTCCTTTGCAGTACCTGAGCTACTATCAGGAGTTCCCCCGGAAGAACAATTCCGTTCTGGACCGGAAGTATTTCACGGTGGCGGATCGGGCAATGCAGTTCGATTTTTCCGGTCTGTCCGATATCCAGATCGCCCAACATGCCGAAGCTCTGCGCACGCAGGCGGCCACCAAAAACATTTTGGAGTTGGCACCGGAGGCCTTCGCGCTGGTCAGCGAGGCAGGATATCGGGTGCTTGGTTATCGCCACCACTATGTGCAGTATATGGCGGCGGCGGTGATGGCCGACGGCAAGATCGCCGAGGTGCTCAACGGTGAGGGCAAGACCTACGCCATTGTCCTGACGGCGTTTCTGTGCTCCCTTTACGGCGGACGGGTATTCGTGGTGGATGAGTCCGCCTACCTGACCGAGCGCAACTACAACTGGATGAAGGGTGTGTACGCGCTGCTGGGCATCGATACCTTCCTTGCTGTGGAAGCCCTCAGTCTGGAGGGGAAGAATCCCCGGGTTTGCTATGCAACCCTGAAGCAGCTGGCGGTGGGCTATATGAATGCGGAGCTGTACGCAAAGGAACGCTGGGAAATGAATATGGCCTGCGTTATCATCGACGAGGCGGATATCGTGCTGGCGGATCAGGCAAAACAGGCCTTTACGCTGGTTGCCACCCAAAAGATTGACTATGCAGAAACCGAGCGTTGGCTGCAGCTGTATCGGAAGATCTGGAAGCTGATGCCCCTGCTGGAAAACAAGAAAAACTACTATGACTACCGCAAGGGAAATGTGACCCTGTCCCCGGAGATGTATCCCCTGCTGGAAAACTATTTCGGTATGGATTGGATGGATATTGCCAATCTGGAAACCATCCGCAAGCTGGAGTGGATGCTCCGATGCGCCATTATCGTGGCTTTCTACTACAAAGAGGGCAAGGACTATTTCATCCACAACGGCCGCCCGTATTTTGAGGACAAGGCAAAGGGTGTATTTTCCGACTTCCGCACAGAATATGATTTCTATCTGTGCCTGAAGCACGATCTGCCTACCACAGTGGCAGAGCATAACTTCCGCAACCCCACAAAAACAAACAATATTATCTCCGTCCGGGATCTGCTGCGTAAAGCGGTCCGGCTGTGCGGCACAACTGCCACCGCAGCCAACTTCCAGAAGGAGTTCAAGGAAATCTATGGGCTGGAATATGTGGCGGTGCCGCCCCACAAGCCCTGCATCCGCAGAGAAAATCCCACAGTGCTGTATATGACCAGGCAACGGAAAATGTCCGCCATTCTGGAATTGGTACTGGAAAAGAATGATTTGGGACAGCCGGTGCTGCTGTGTACCCAATCCGTGGAGGAATCGGAGGATTACAGCAAGGCTCTGTCCTACATTGGCATCTCCCACAAGCTGCTCAATGCGAAAAATGCGGTGGATACCGCCAATATCCTTGCCTTTGCCGGTATGCCCTGCTCGGTGCTGGTGGCAAATGCTCTGGCAGGACGGGGCGCGGACATCAAGCTGGGCGGTGATCCGGAGCGGATCACCCGCCGGGAGTTGGTGGAGAGAGGCGTGGACATCACCGGGCTGGAAGAACTCCTCTATGCCCGACCCACAGAGGAAATGAAACAATCCCTGCTTTACAAGCGGTATTTCAGTATTCTGGAAAAAAACCGACGGATCTGCGCCAAAAACCGACAGCAGGTGTGTGCCGTCGGCGGCTTGTGCGTACTTACCACCAGCTTCTTCCCGGAGGCGCGGAACGAACAGCAGGCCATCGGTCGGGCAGGTCGTCAGGGCGACCCGGGCGAGAGCTATGTGTTCCGCTCTATGGATGATGATACCCTCAATGTGCTGCTGGGCTCTGCTCCGATCAATTGGATCCGAAATGCTTGCGGCGATCAGGACCTTCCGGAGCCCAAAATGCTGCGCAATGCCATTCGCAACGCCCAAAAAGCACTGCATAACAACCATTTCGCCCGTGTCCGGGAATACAACAACACCTCGTCCTATGTGGATGAAGCCCGTCCGATTCTCATCGGCAAGCGAATGGATTTACGGGAAGGCAAGCTGACCTATGAAGAGCTGCTGAAGCAGTGGGCGGCGGATAAGCAGGTGCTTGCCCAGCTGCAGGAGCTGCAAAAAGGCGCGGAAAGCTGCGAAAATACGGTTTTGATGCGGCTGTGGAAGCAATCTGAGGAGCTGCAGCAGGCGAAGGGCTGGCGATCCGCAAAGGTGCTGAACGAGGTTCTGCAGGAGCTGTTGTCCAAGGTCAGCTATATGCAAAGGGCAATCGATAATACAATGGAGTATTATTTCTGCGATTGTTGGAATCAGTACATCAAGCTGACGGAGGATCTGGTGAATTACACCAATATGGAAGGTGTGACTCTGCGCAAGTACATTCAGCAGGAAAGGCAGCGTCTGGAGCAAAAGATAACCGAGCATCTGATCCGAACCCTGCTCACCCTTAGGGAAAGATTCGTTGCGGAATAGAAAAAACGATAGTCTCCCGCAAACTTAAAAGCACTACACAAAAAACACACCCTTACGGGTGTGTTTTTTGTCATAAGACAAAGTTTTAACCATAATTTTCACAATATTTTAAATATTTTATTATTGCAAATGGGGGTGCTTTCGCATATAATAAGCCCAATATCTTTGCAGGGAGCGATTCTTATGTCAGAAATTTTCGGTCGTTTGGCCAATGGCGAAACGGCGCATCTATATACCATTCACAGCGGCGCAATGAAGGCGGTTGTTTCCAATCTGGGAGCTACGCTGATCAAACTGTTTGTTCCCGACCGGGAAGGGATGCTTTCCGATGTGGTGCTGGGCTTTGACAAGCCTCAGGACTATGTGGAAAGCGGCACTTTCTTCGGCGCTACCGTGGGGCGTAACTGCAATCGCATCGGGGGCGCGCAGTATACCCTCAACGGTAAAACCTATGCCCTCGGTGTTAACGATAACGAAAAAAACAACCTCCACAGCGGACCGGATTTCTTCAAGGACCGGATCTGGGAAGTGGCGGAGCAGAGGGAAAATGCCATTGTTTTCGCCTTGAAAAGCCCGCATATGGATCAGGGCTTTCCCGGAAATGCCGAAATTCGCGTAACCTATTCTCTGGAAACCGGCAACACCCTGCGCATCTGCACTGAGGCGGTGTCTGACCGGGATACGGTGTTCAATTTCACCAATCACAGCTACTTCAATCTGGCCGGTCACGAAAAGCCGGAAAAGGCTATGGAGCAGGTGCTGACCATCCCGGGGCGGTTCTATACCGTGTCCGATGGGGCGTATATTACCACTGGCGAAAAGCGGAGCGTGGCAGGCACGGCTATGGATTTCCGTGTTCCCAAGCCCATCGGACGGGACATTGACAGCGATGAAGAGCCCACCCGTCTGCAATGTGGCTATGACCATAATTTCGAGGTATTCACCAATCCCTGCGCCATTTTGGAGGAAAAAACCTCCGGCAGATCCATGGCGGTGTTTACGGACCGCCCGGGCGTCCAGCTCTATTCCGGTAACTTTATGCAGGATGAGAAGGGTAAGGACGGAGTGACCTATCCCCGTCGGGGCGGTGTGTGTCTGGAAACCCAGTATTATCCCAATGCCATCAACTACCCCCACTGGCCTCAGCCTGTTACCAAAGCCGGAGAGAAATACAAGACAGAAACCGCCTTTATTTTTTCATTTTTACCCGGTTAATTAGGCAAAAGGCACAAAAAGAGCAGGAGAAAATCTCTGTTTGCGGCAATTGTCAGACTGCTGCCAATTTGATATAATAAACAATCAACATATGGATTCTCGTGAAAAAGCCGTCTCATCAAGGGGAAGCCTTTCCCTAAACACGGGAACAAGCAATATATCGTAAGGAGTGTTTATATGGAACTTCGGGAAGTAACCATGCTTGCCGTGGTGCTTCGTATCGTGGCTGCCGCAATCTGCGGCGGTGCCATCGGTCTGGAGCGCGGTATGAAAAACCGGCCTGCCGGTATGCGTACTTATATGCTGGTGTGCATCGGTGCGTGCCTGATTATGCTCACAAACCAGTACATCAACCAAGCCACCGGCGCAGGCGATCCTATGCGTCTGGGTGCGCAGGTGGTCAGCGGCATCGGTTTTCTGGGTGCCGGTACCATCATTGTCACCAAGCACAATCAGATCAAGGGTCTGACAACTGCTGCCGGTCTGTGGTCTGCTGCCGGTGTAGGTCTGGCTCTGGGTGTCGGCTTTTACGAGGCCGCGCTGATTGCCGGCTTTGCCATTTTCGCGGTGCTGACGCTTCTGCAGAAGTGGGACGATCAGATGCACAATAACACCCGTATGGTGGAAATCTATGTGGAGCTGAACGAGGGCACCACTGTGGGTACTTTCATTCAAAACCTGCGCGAGCTGGATCTGGATGTGATCCATGTGCAGTTTGAGGAGGATACCGCCGCAGAGGACAATGTCCGGGCAATCATCGCATCCCTCAAGGGCAAAAAGCGGTTTAACCATCAGGTGATGATGGGCAAGATCCGTCAGCTGTCCGGTGTGCGCTATCTGGAAGAACTGTAAATAAGAAACACCTGCCATGCTTTTTGCGTGGCAGGTTTTTGTTTGGCGGTGCGGTGGACAAAACCCCGAAAAAACTTGGAAAATGGACGGGCAATAGAGAATACAGTAGCCGTAGGAGGTGGGAAAATTGATTCCTGCGGTATGGTTGATGTTGGGCACGCTTTTGTATTCTCTGCAGCTTTCCTCCGGAAGCTTTCCACGCCCCTTGACGGCCAAGGAGGAGAGCTATTATCTGCAGCGGGCGGCGGAGGGGGATCTGGAGGCCCGGAACATTCTGGTAGAGCGGAATTTGCGGCTGGTTGCCCACATTATGAAGAAATACTATACCCAAGCTGCCGATCAGGAGGATTTGATATCCATTGGTACCATCGGCCTGATCAAGGGTATTACCACATTTGATATGCATAAGGGCGCACGCCTCGCCACCTACGCTGCCCGCTGTGTTGAAAATGAAATACTGATGCATTTTCGGGGGCAGAAAAAGTCCAGTCAGGATGTGTCACTGTCGGATTTTATCGAAACCGGCACCGATGGAGCGGCGTTGTCGCTGATGGATGTGGTGGCGGAGGAGGAAGACCTTTTAGAGACGGTCAGCACCCGGGAAAGGATCGTGCAGGTGCGGCAGGCAGTGGCCACGGAGCTTGATGACCGCGAACGGCAGGTAATTGCGCTGCGCTACGGGCTGGGGGGCAACACACCCCTGCGGCAGCGGGAGGTGGCCACAAAGCTGGATATCAGCCGCAGCTATGTATCCCGGATCGAAAAACGGGCATTGGAGAAACTGCAAAAGGCGTTGGAGGAATAAAAGCTCGGTTTTGCGGACGATTCAGAAATCGCCCCTACGGGAAGTAGGGGCGGATTTTCACCTTTCGTCCGGGGAAAACAATTTTCCGGCGGGAGCAAGAAAACCGCCCTACAAAAATCTACCAGTTATGTCATTGCGGCGATGACACGGTAAGAGGTGCGACAAGAAACCCCCTCGTTTCTTCCGGAGGAAGAGGCGAGGGGGAATGTTGTTATTTCCATCTTGAGATAGGCTTGGTTTTGTCCTGAATCAGCATCAGGTTGGTGATGATGGTATTACTCACCAGGAAGCCTTCCGGCGTCAGATGCCATCTGCCGTCGATACCCCGGAGGGCGTGACCGTGCTGACGGCACTTTTCCAGCTCCTTTTCCAGCGGCGCAAAGGGCAGCAGGAATTTATGCTCGTATTCCTTGCCGCTGATGCCGTATGTGGTTCGCAGGTGCATCATCAGGTATTCGCCCGCCCGCTCCCGGTGGGGCACGGTCTGGATCTCTGCCAGCACCTGACCGCCGCTGCGGATGCCGTTGATATAGCCGTGGACATCCCGGATCAGGGCAAACCGTTTGCCTGCAAAATCCGAGCTGGCATCCGGGCCAAAGCCCAGATATTCTCCGCCGGTCCAGTATTTCATATTGTGACGGGACTCCCGTCCCCGCTTGCAGAAATTGGAGATCTCATACTGCTTATAGCCGGCGGCGCGGAGAATATCCACGGTGCTCTTGTACATATCGGCCTGGGTGTCATCGTCGGCAATGCGCAGCTTGTCCTGGTGGCGGAAAAAGGGTGTGCCTTCTTCGATTTTCAGACCGTAGCAGCTGATGTGCTCGGGCTGGAGCTTCAGAACCTCCTGCAGGGTGTTTTCCCAGTGGGTGAGGTCCTGCTCCGGCAGACCGAAAATCAGGTCCAACGACAGATTCTTGAATCCTGCCCGACGGATCATTTTCACCGCATCTACGGCGGTTTCGTAGTCGTGGGGGCGGCCGATGGCCTGCAAAATGGCGTTATCGCTGCACTGCACACCCAGACTCACCCGGTTAAATCCCTCACCCCGAAGACGCCGCAGCAGCTTGGGGGTGATGGAATCAGGATTTGCTTCGAAGGTGATTTCCGCATCGGATGCCACATCAAAGGCCTTTCGTACTGTGGCAAGGATGGCCGCCAGGGCATCGCCGCCAAAATAGCTGGGCGTGCCGCCGCCGAAGTAGATGGTATCCACCCGGTAGTCCGGAGCCAGCGGACCGGCCTCCCGGATGTGATCGCAGATGGCGTCCAGATAGCCGTTGGTGATCTGGTTGTCCAGCTCGGTGACGGAGTAAAAGTCGCAGTAATGGCATTTGCTGCGGCAAAAGGGAATGTGAATATAAATTCCCAAGGGCTTCTTCAGTTTTGTGGAGAAAAGGGGCATAGGGGACCTCCGTTTTGAAGGGATAGATAGCGTACAGCACAATACCTTCCCCCGGGGGGAAGGTGGCAGCCCGTGAGGGCTGACGGAAGAGGAATGGCGGCAGGACCAACAAAGGAGGAGGTATGTACATTGCTGAAATTGACAGATTACTGCCCGTATTCCTCTTCAGTCACTGCTAATGGCAGTGACAGCTTCCCCTCGGGGGAAGCTAAGGCGGCCAATGGCCGCCTTTCTTAATCCTCATCCAGCTTCAGCACAGCCATAAAGGCCTCGCTGGGGACGGACACCGTACCGAAGGTACGCATCCGCTTTTTGCCTTCCTTCTGCTTTTCCAGCAGCTTCTTCTTACGGGTGATATCGCCGCCGTAGCACTTGGCCAGAACATCCTTGCGCAGGGCCTTGATGGTCTCCCGGGCGATAATCTTGCCGCCGATGGCTGCCTGTACCGGGATCTCAAACTGGGCGCGGGGGATGTTTTCCTTCAGCTTTTCGCAGATTTTTCTTGCTCTGGGGTAAGCGTTGTCCGCAAAGAGAATGAAGCTCAGCGCGTCCACGATATCGCCGTTGAGCAGAATGTCCAGCTTCACCAGACGACTGGGACGGAAGCCGATCAGCTCATAGTCAAGACTGCCGTAGCCCCGGGTACGGGACTTGAGGGCATCGAAAAAGTCATAAATAATTTCATTCAGGGGCATTTCGTAGTGGAGCTCCACCCGTTTGGCGTCCAGATACACCATATCCTTGAATTCGCCCCGACGGGAGGTGGCCAGATCCATAATGTTGCCCACATATTCCTGCGGTGCCATCAGGTTGACCTTCACAAAAGGCTCTTCTGCCAGCTGGATTTCCATGGGATCGGGGTAGTCCAAGGGGTTGTCCACCATCAGTACCTCACCGTTATTCTTGGTGACCCGGTACACAACATTGGGCGCGGTGGTGATCAGGTCCAGATTGTACTCCCGTTCCAGCCGTTCCTGAATGATCTCCATATGCAGAAGTCCCAAAAAACCGCATCGGAAGCCGAAACCCAGCGCGATGGAGCTTTCCAGCTCGTAGGCAAAGGAGGCATCGTTCAGCTTCAGCTTTTCCAGAGCTTCCCGCAGATCCTGATATTTCGCGCCGTCTGCCGGGTACACGCCGGAGTACACCATGGGCTGTACGGGACGGTAGCCGGGGAGCGGCTCAGCGGCACTGTTTTCCACAGTGGTGATGGTATCGCCTACCTGCGTGTCGGAAACGGTCTTGATGGAGGCGGTGATATAGCCTACCTCGCCGGCACCCAAAGCATCCTTGGGCGTCAGACCCAGCGGATTCATCGTGCCCACCTCCACAACCTTATAGGTCGCGCCGGTAGCCATCATCTTAATGTCCTGACCGGCACGGATGGTGCCTTCCTTGACCCGGACATAGACGATAACGCCCCGATAGGAATCGTACACGCTGTCGAAAATCAGTGCCTGCAGAGGTCCGTTCCGGTCGCCCTTGGGGGCAGGCACATCCCGGACGATCATCTCCAGCACAGAGCGGATATTGATGCCGTTCTTGGCGGAAATCTCCGGGGCTTCCTCGGCCGGAATGCAGATAATATCCTCAATTTCCGCCTTTACTTCCTGCGGACGGGCGGAAGGCAGGTCGATTTTGTTGATGACGGGCAGAACCTCCAGACCGGCATCAGTGGCGAGAAATGTGTTGGCAAGGGTTTGGGCCTCCACGCCCTGAGATGCGTCCACAACAAGCACTGCGCCTTCACAGGCGGCCAGGGAACGGGAAACCTCGTAGTTAAAGTCCACATGGCCGGGGGTGTCGATCAGGTTCAGGGCATAGGTATCCCCGTCGTCGGCCTTATAGGTCAGCTGAACGGCGGTGGCCTTGATGGTGATGCCCCGTTCCCGTTCCAAGTCCATGGAGTCCAGCATCTGGCTCTCCATCTGACGGGCTTCAATGGCGTTACACTCCTCGATCAGGCGGTCGGCAAGGGTGGACTTGCCGTGGTCAATGTGGGCAATAATGGAAAAATTACGAATTTTGGAAAGTTCGGTCATAGTTTTTTACCTCAATATTGGCATTACTCATCCATTATACTTAATTTCTGCAAAAAAGTAAACTGTATATTGCCCGTAAAAAAGGGGAAAACTTTTGTCAGAAACGACAAAAAACGACGAAAGTTAAAAAAATCAAATATTTTTTTGGAAAAACCCTTGTCAAAACCGAAAAAACGGGGTATAGTCTAAAAGCTTGAGAAGAAAATACAATTCGGTGCGAATATTTGTCGCGCAGTGGGTTATAGCTGTGTAAGGTTCGCAATACCGCGCTAAGGACATAGGAACAAAAGAGGGAGAATATATGGCTAATCAGAAGAAGACACCCGCAAAGACTACGGAGGAACTGCAGTCCGAACTGCAGGCATTGATCGCCCGGGGTCGGAAGGACGGTATGATCCGCGCTACAGAGCTTTCCGCTCTGCTGGAGCAGATGGATCTGACCGCCGAGAAGATCGAGGAGGTCTATGAGCGTTTCGATCAGATGAATATTCAGATCATGGGCAATGAGCTGGATCTGGATTTGGGTGACGATCTGGATGTAGGACTGCTGGACGATGACATCGATCTGGGCAGTTTGGATGAGGAAGAGCTCATTGACCCGGTGGATCTGGCGGCAGAGTACAATCTGGACGATCCGGTGCGTATGTACCTGAAGGAGATCGGTCAGGTCAAGCTGCTGAGCGCAGATGAAGAAGTGGAGCTGGCACAGCGTGTGGCAGATGGCGATCAGGAGGCAAAGAATAAGCTGACAGAGGCAAACCTGCGCCTTGTGGTTTCCATTGCCAAGAAGTATTCCGGCCGCGGTCTGCACATTCTGGACCTGATTCAGGAGGGCAACACCGGTCTGATCCGTGCTGTGGACAAGTTTGACTGGACAAAGGGAAACAAGTTCTCTACATATGCTACCTGGTGGATCCGGCAGGCCATCACCCGTGCCATTGCCGATCAGGCCCGTACCATCCGGGTGCCGGTGCATATGGTCGAGGTCATCAACAAGGCTACCCGCTGCAATCGCAAGCTGGTGCAGGAGCTGGGCCGTGAGCCTACTGTGGAGGAGATCGCAGCTGAGCTGAATCTGCCGGTGGAAAAGATCATCGAGGCCAATCGCACCGCCGCGGACACCTTGAGTCTGGATACCCCCGTGGGCGACGAAGAGGATACCTCCATCGGCTCTTTCGTGGAAGACGAGCGCACCCCCGGTCCTGCAGATGCCACCTCCAATGCATTGCTTGCTGAGGCCCTGAAGGAGATCCTGGACACCCTGACCGAACGGGAAGCCGATGTGCTGCGGATGCGTTTCGGTATGTACGACGGCCGCACCCATACCTTGGAAGAGGTGGGTCAGATCTTTGGCGTGACCCGTGAGCGGATCCGCCAGATCGAAAACAAGGCCATCCGGAAGCTGCGCCATCCCAGCCGCGCAAAGAAGATCAAGGATTTCTACTGCTGATAAGAAAAACGACCCGCTTCGGCGGGTCGTTTTTAGTTGACAATGGATAATTGCCAATTGATAGTTATGGTATTGCGAGGAGGGCTTGTGTGTTGAGATTACCGATTCTTGCCCATAAAGAACAGTGCCAGCGTGCCGGGGCCGGAGTGAGAACCGATGACCGCACCGGTGTAGCCGATAATGACTTCCTTTACACCGCACTTTTCCTTTGCAAGACTTGCCAAGTACTGGGCATCCTCAATGCAATCGCCGTGGCAGATGAACATCACCTCGTTATCAAAGCCATCGCCCAGCTCAACAGCCTTCTGGGCCAGTGCCTGAATAGAGGCCTTGCGGCCGCGGGTTTTAGAAACATTGATAAGATGTCCTTCGTTATCCACATGAAGGACGGGCTTGATTTGCAGCATTGTACCCACTAATGCGGTTGTCGCACTGATGCGGCCGCCCCGCTTCAGGTACATCAGATCGTCCACCGTAAACCAGTGGCACAGATTCAGCCGATTTTCCGTCACCCAGGCAGCCAGCTCGTCAACGGTCATACCGGCATCACGCATCTTGCATGCGTACCAAACCAACAGACCCTGACCGAGGGATGCGCACAGACTGTCCACAACCAGAATCTTCCGGTCGGGATACTTTTCCTGAAGGTCAGCAGCGGCAATCACAGCGGATTGATAAGTGGTGGACAGACCGGAAGAAAAGGCGATTACCAGCACATCCAGCTCCTGCGAAAGCGCACTCTCCATCTCCTTGCCCCAGCGGTCGGGATTGATGGCAGAGGTGGTAGCAGCTTCGCCTGCACGCAGACCGGCGTATACATCCTTGATGCCCTCGTCAACAGAATCATCCATGGCATTGTTACGAAAATTAACGGTCAGCGGTACGGCACGCACATTCAGCTCATTGAGCATTTCCTTGGGCAGATCGCAGCCGGAATCAGTAATAATTTGATAAGACATTTGATACACTCCTAAAAAATACTGGACAGCGCACGCCCTTTCCTCTATAATAGCAGGTGTGCGGCACTTGGTGTTATTTTACAGAAAAAAAGCCCTCTTGTCTACCTGCTTTTTGGGAGAATTCCCCCTTGTACCCCTCTCCTTCGAAGAGAAAACGCAACTCTACCGGCAGTAGAATCGGAAAAATGACTAAAATCGCCACGGTCGCGTGCTCCCTCGCGGTGACACGGTTGGAGGTACGGTAAAACAACATTCCATTTGGAGGTATTATGAAAAATCCGTTCATATCCCTACTGATGAAAAAATTAGACCCGGAGAAGGACCGGGCAAAGGCCGGAAAGCGTTCCGGCATTCTGGGTATCGTGTGCAATATTCTGCTCTTTGCAGGTAAATTGCTGGCAGGTCTTTTGGCTGGCTCTGTGTCCATTATGGCGGATGCCATGAACAACCTGACCGATGCCACCAGCTCCGTTGTGACATTGCTGGGCTTTCGTCTGGCGGAAAAGCCGGCGGACGAGGACCATCCCTACGGGCATGCCCGGTTTGAGTATCTGTCCGGTCTTGCGGTGGCGGCATTGATCATCCTCATCGGCTTTGAACTGGGCAAGTCCTCCTTCGAGAAGATCCTTCATCCCAGCCCGGTGACCTTTACATGGCTGACGGTGACGATTCTGGCGGTTTCTATGGTGGTCAAGCTGGCCCTTTGGCGATTTAATCAAAGCTTGGGTGAGACCATCCGCTCCACCGCCCTGACCGCCACTGCGCAAGACAGCCGCAACGATGCCATTGCCACCGGCGCAGTTCTGCTGGCCGGTGTAATAGAGAAAATCGCCGGCGTTCCCATCGACGGCTTTATGGGTATGGCTGTGGCGATATTTATATTGTATAGCGGCGCAATGCTGGCAAAGGACACCATCAGCCCTCTTTTGGGCGAAGGTGCCGATCCGGAATTGCGGGAAAAAATCGTGGATTATATTCGCAAACAGCCCAAGGTCCTGGGCTTCCATGACCTGATGGTTCACGATTACGGTCCCGGTCAGCGATTCGCTACGCTCCATGTGGAGATGGACAATCGGGAAGACCCCCTAACCTGCCACGAGCTGATCGACGATATGGAGCGTGAGTGCCTGAAAACGCACGGCATCCACTTGGTGATCCATTATGACCCGGTGGTGATGGACGACCCGGAGCTGAACCGTCTGCGCGCTTGCTGTGAAAAGCTGCTGCAGGAAAAAGATACCCGTCTGCACCTGCACGATTTCCGTATGGTCCGGGGCACCGGGCATACCAACTTGATTTTTGATGTGGCTCTGCCCGATGAACTGCGTGGATGGGAAACAGACCTGACAAACTATCTGCAGGAAACCCTGACGGAGCAGGAGGGCATAGCCATCTATACGGTCATCACCTTTGACCCCGAGGCCTTTAATTTGCCTGCGGCGGAATAAGCCCCCTTGGCTCTCCCTTTGGGAGAACTGGCGAGCGAAGCGAGACTGAGAGGGCAAATTTGCAACCACTGACCTGATTGCCCTCCCCGTCAGCCTAATCGGCTGACACCTCCCCCAAAGGGGGAGGCAAGTGGTGTTTCAAACAACGGGAGAAAAGAGGAATAAGCGTGGAAAACTATTTTGCATTACAATTTGATGAAAAGCAGGTCAATGCGGTTTCCAATCTGGGCCTTGCCCATATCGGTGACGCGGTCTATGAACTGCTGTGCCGCAGCTACTTGTGCTGCAAGGGCGATAAGACGGTGAAGAATCTCCACAAGGATTCCGTTGCAATGGTCAAGGCCCCCACACAGGCAAAATACGCGGATAAAATCCTGCCATATCTGACGGAGCAGGAAAAGGATTGGTTCCGTCGGGGCAAGAATGCCCATACCCACGCTGCTCCCAAGTCTGCCACCCCTCAGGAATATGCCAAGGCGACGGGCCTGGAAACACTGTTTGGCGCGCTCTATCTTTCCGGCCGCACCGACCGGCTGAACGAACTGTTTGCCATCATCACGAAGGAGTAAAATATGGCCTTTGATGCATTTTATTTATCTGCGGTTTTGAAGGAACTGCGGGCCCTTGGGGAGATGCGGGTGGAGAAGATCCACCAGCCGGCCCGGGATACGGTGATTTTTCACCTGCGCCATAAGGAGGGACGGTGCAAGCTGCTGTTTGCTATGAATCCCACCTCGCCCCGTCTGCACCTGACCGCCGCCAATCCGGAGAATCCCCCGGAGCCGCCTATGTTCTGTATGCTGCTGCGCAAGCATCTGAGCGGTGCGCGCCTGACGGAAATTTCTCAGATTCCTATGGAACGGTGCGCGGTGTTTACCTTTGAATGTATGGATGAAATGGGCGATCTGGTGCAGCGTCGGCTCATTGCCGAGCTGATGGGACGCACCTGCAATCTGTATCTGCTGTCCCCCGAGGGACGGATTATGGATTGCCTGCGGCGTATCGGTCTGGATGAATCGGCAAAGCGGCAGGCGTTGCCGGGGCTGTACTATCAAAACCCCGAGCCGATTACCAAGAGAAATCCTGCGGAGCTGACTACGGAAGATTATGTAAACCTATTTTCCCAACCCGGGGCAGATTTGCTGTCCCAGCGGCTGATGGACGAGCTGGGCGGCCTGTCGCCCCTTGTATGCCGGGAGGCGGCACTATATGCCTGCGGCGATGTGGATGCCCGTCTGGAAAATGGGAATATTACCGGTATTTCCGGGAAAATTGCGGAGTTTTTCCAACAAAATCTTCATAATCCCGCACCTTGCTACTATATGCAAGGTGGAACTCCCAAGCAATTTGCCTTCTGTCCCATCCGTCAGTACGGAGAATATGCCACGGCGGAGAGCTTTTCGGAATTGCTGGATTTGTTCTACACCGTCCGTGACCGGAACGATGCCATGCGGCAAAAGAGCCAGTCGGTGCGCAAGACGGTGCAAAATGCCTGCACCCGTCTGACCAAAAAGCTGGCGATTCAGGAAAAGGAGCTTACTGCCACCTATGACCGGGAGCGTCTGCGTCAGTTGGGTGATATCCTCACCGCCAATCTGCACAAGATAAAAAAGGGGCAGACCAGTGTACAGGTGGAGGATTTTTACGACGAGAATATGTCGCTGATCGAAATTCCGCTGTCGCCGCTGTTGTCCCCTCAGCAAAATGCGGCAAAATTCTACAAGGACTACGCCCGGATGAAAACCGCGGAAAAGGAACTGACCCGGCAGATCGAGCTGGGAAGAACGGAGCTGGAGTACCTGAAAAGTGTGCTGGAGGAGCTGAATCGGGCAGACAGCGATCAGGCCCTG
The DNA here is from genome assembly GCA_015067935.1 of Oscillospiraceae bacterium. GTDB lineage: Bacteria > Bacillota > Clostridia > Oscillospirales > Oscillospiraceae > Faecousia. The sequence continues at coordinate 35,798 of SVLL01000010.1, forward strand.
GAGGAGATCAAACAGGAGCTGCAAGGTGGCGGCTATCTGCGTGCCGACAGCGGCAAAAAGCGGGTAAAGACGGGCAAACTGCCCCCTTTGCGGTTTGAATCTACCGACGGATTTCCTATTTTTGTGGGACGAAACAACCGGCAAAACGAGGAATTGACCTTCAAAAGTGCACGAAAAGACGATATTTGGCTTCACGCCTCCAAGGTCCACGGCAGCCATGTGATTATTGCCTGCGCAGGTGCCCCGGTGCCGGATGATACCGTCACCCAAGCCGCCCAGCTGGCGGCCTACTATGCGGAAACCGCCGGCGGTCAGAACATCGCGGTGGATGTGACGCCGGTGCGGCAGGTGAAGAAAATCCCCAATGGTAAACCGGGTATGGTGATTTATCACACCTATAAAACGGTGATCGTCAATCCCTATCCCGATATCGTTGTGGATGCGCTGAATGCGGAGAAGAAACCGGAATAATCCCCCGATTATGTCCTTGCGAACCGGTGCGCACACGGGTGTGACAATCCGCAAAATAATACTACCAATTTTAAAACAAATGTGTTATAATACCTGCAGAGGTGAAGAAAATGGAAGAAAATAAGGAAATCATGGAAACCGAAGAAGTCGGTGCGGAAGAAATGAACGCCGAGGTGCTGAAGAAGGATACCTATGTTCCCCGTCCCAAGTGGCAGATCGTCGCTGCTTGGATCGGCGTAGGCATCGTGGCCGCAGGCTTCCTGCTCTGGTGCTGGCAGATTGCCACCGCAGGTGGTATCTGATGCGCATTCTGGGAATCGACCCGGGCTACGGCATCACCGGCTTCGGTGTGATCGACAGCGAACGGGGACAGAGCAGGCTCGTCACCTGCGGTGCCATCACCACCCCTGCCGGAATGGATTTTTCCGCCCGGCTGGAAATTATCTATGAGGATATGCGCAAGCTGCTGGAAAATACAAAACCGGATGCGGTTGCCATTGAAGAGCTGTTTTTCGGTCAGAATGTGACCACCGGCATTGGGGTTGCCCAGAGCCGGGGGGTAATTCTGCTGGCCATCCGGCAGGCCGGGCTGGAAGTGACTTCCTATAAGCCCATGCAGGTCAAGCTTTCTCTGGTGGGCTACGGCAACGCCACCAAGCACCAGATGATGGATATGACCAAACGGCTGCTGCACTTAAACGCAATGCCAAAGCCGGACGATGCGGCGGATGCCATCGCCATCGCCCTGTGCCACGCCCGCTCCAGCACATCCCTGCTGGCGCAGGCACAGAAAAAATAAAACCCTCCCCCGGGGGGTGGATTTGAATTTGCTAACGGTAAATTCAAAGACGGGAGAGGAACGGCGGCAGAAACGACATCGGAATAGGTCTATACAATGGCGGTTGCCCAAAATCACCGCCCGCATTCCTCTTCTGCTTCGCTGACGCTCAGCACCTTCCCCCCGGGGGAAGGTTAAAGGGCAATCATACCATCAGGAGGTACTCCAAAATGCTTTACTATGTATCCGGGCCTGTAACGGTGCTGGAGCCGGGGCTGGCCGTCGTGGATTGCGGCGGCGTGGGCTACGGCTGCCGGGTCACTGCCTATACTGCGGCCCAGTTAAAACTCAATCAGCCGGCACGGCTGTATATTACCGAGTCCATCCGTGAGGATGCCTATGACCTTTACGGCTTCATCAGCCGGGAGGAGCAGCGGTGCTTTGAGCTGCTCACCTCCGTTAACAGCGTGGGCCCCAAGGCGGCAATGGCAATACTCTCTTCCGGCGGTCCTCAGAACCTGACCCTTGCGGTGATGACCGGGGATGAGAAAATGCTTACCGCAGCGCAAGGCATCGGCAAAAAGATCGCCCAGCGAATCATTTTGGAGCTGAAGGATAAAATGGGCGGCGGCAATGTGGAGCTGGATTACTCCACCGGTCCTGCTGTTTCCGCACCGGCGCAGGGGGGCAATGTTTCACTGGCAAGAGCCGCACTGCAGGAGCTGGGCTACAGCCCCGCGGAGATCCAAAACGCCCTCAAGGGCGCAGATCCCAACGCATCTACAGAGGAATTGGTCCGCCATGCCCTGCGGGCTATGGTAATGAAGGGTTAAAGCCTTCCCCCAGGGGAAGCCTTTGGAGGAAATTATGAGCATAGAATTTTCGGAACAACTGGACAGCCCCATTATTTCCCCGGTGTATGCGCCGCAGGATGCCGGCGAAATCGGTCTGCGGCCCCGGCTGCTGTCTGACTACACCGGTCAGGAAAAGGCAAAGGGCAATCTGTCCGTGTATATTGAGGCCGCCCGGCTGCGCAACGAGCCGCTGGACCACACCCTGCTTTACGGACCTCCCGGCTTGGGCAAAACCACGCTGGCAGGTGTCATCGCCAATGAAATGGGCGTGAATATCCGCATCACCTCCGGCCCGGCCATCGAAAAACCCGGCGATCTGGCGGCACTGCTGACCAATCTGAACCCGGGCGATATTCTCTTTATCGACGAAATTCACCGCCTGAACCGGGTGGTGGAGGAGATTCTGTACCCGGCGATGGAGGATTTTGCCATCGATATTATCGTGGGCAAGGGGCCCAGTGCCAACTCCATTCGGCTGGATCTGCCGAAATTCACCCTTGTGGGCGCAACCACCCGGGCAGGTCAGCTGTCCGCACCGCTGCGGGATCGCTTCGGCGTTTCCCTGCGGCTGGAGCTGTACACCCCCGAGGAGCTGGCACGAATCGTCACCCGGAGCGCAACCATTCTGGGAATGGAGATCGATCCGGCCGGCGCGATGGAAATCGCCTCCCGGAGCCGGGGCACGCCCCGAATTGCCAACCGGTTTTTGCGGCGCGTCCGGGACTTTGCCCAGATTATGGGCAACGGTGTGATTACCAAAGAGGCTGCGGATCTGGCCCTCTCCCGTCTGGAGGTGGACCGTCTGGGGCTGGATGCCATCGACCGTCGGATGCTGACCGCTATCATTCAGAATTACGGCGGCGGTCCGGTAGGCTTGGAAACACTGGCGGCAACCATCGGAGAAGAGGCCATTACTCTGGAGGATGTGTACGAGCCGTATCTGATGCAGTTGGGCTTCCTGACCCGCACTCCCCGAGGACGTTGTGTCACAACTTTGGCATATAATCACCTGAATTTGCCTATAGACGGTGGAAATGGCTGGATTCAGCAGGAAATATTGTAAAAAAGTTGTTAAGAATGTGTTGACATTTGTATATTCTGTGTGTATAATTCAATTTGTGGTATACCCACACTATTCTATGACTCCGCGTTACAACCAGCATAATGGGTGAACAATCCGGGGCATCAAACCAAAGAGAGGTATTTTCCAATGTACGAAGACAAGACTTTAGTTTGCAAAGAGTGCGGCAACGAATTTGTGTTTACCGCCGGCGAGCAGGAATTCTACGCTGAGCGTGGTTTCCAGAACGAGCCCCAGCGCTGCAAGGCATGCCGCGACGCTCGTAAGAACGCTGCTCGTGGTCCCCGTGAGTTCTTCACTGCAAGCTGCGCCCGTTGCGGCGGCGAGGCAAAGGTTCCCTTCGAGCCCAAGTCCGACCGTCCCGTGTACTGCAGCGAGTGCTTCGCTCAGATGCGCGCAGAGGGCTAATAAAGCAACGAAAAATACGACCATCGAAAGATGGTCGTATTTTTGTTATCAAAGAAAACCCCCAGCACGGCTGGGGATTCCAAAAAGCTTTCGCTATGCCTAGTCCCGCCGCAGCGGAAAGCCTCCCCTGTGTAAGGGGAGGTGTCACGGCGCTAAGCCGTGACGGAGGGGTTGTACTCGTAGTGACAATCCCCCAGTCACCGC
>SVLL01000011.1 GCA_015067935.1 Oscillospiraceae bacterium
ATTCGGATAAGAGCCGTTTGGTGGATGTATTTGCCATAAAGGAAGATATCCAGATGGCTGTTTATACCTCCGATGCCCGGGCCCTGATCTTCTCCACAGCCCAGCTCCTGCCCAAGACCACCCGGAATACCATCGGCGTTTCCGTGGTATCCTTGAAGAAAAAGGCTGTTGTGGTCCGTGTGGTGCCGTTGTCCGATAGCGGTATCGTCAATCAAAGCCGCTACCGCACCAGAAACATTCCGGCTGCAGGTGCGCCTTTGAAGGAAGAGGATGCACCGGACAAGCAGATCAGCTTTGAGGTTTGATTGGAGAATACTATGAAAACAAAGCTTAACCGGCTGAAGAATATTTTTTTGATTATTGTGGGTAGTGCCATTTTCGGCATCGGCTTGGATCTGTTTATGATTCCCTATGATATGAATGCCGGTGGCCTTTCGGGTCTTTCGATGATTTTGGTGCATTTGCTGGGCTTTGGCACAGTGGGTACAGTGACGATGATTGTGAATATCCCCTTGTTTGCCCTCGGTGGCTGGAGAATCGGCAAGGAATTTTTCGCCAAATCCCTTTTGGGTATGATTGCGAGCTCGGTTTTTATCGATGTGTTTTCCTTTTTGCCGACGCCGGCGATCGATCCGCTGCTGTCATCGCTCTATGGCGGCGTCACCTGCGGCCTGGGTCTGGGAACAGTGTTTCTGACCGGTGCAACCACCGGCGGGTCGGACATCATCGTGCGCTTTATGAAGCGGAAATGGCCCCATATGCCCATTGGCACCATCAACACCTGCTTTGATCTGGTGGTGGTGACCCTGACGGGTATTACCTTCGGGGATATGAGTAAGGCACTTTACAGCGGTCTTACCGTGTTCGTTATGGGCAAGGTGATCGATGCGGTGGTGTATCATTTTGACTATTCCCGAGTGGCACTGATTATCACGAAAAAGCACGAGCAGGTGGCAAAGGTCATCTGTGAGGATTTGGACCGTGGCGCAACCTTCCTTCACGGAGAGGGTGCATACGGCCGGCAAAGTACGGAAGTGGTACTCACAGTCGTGAAAAGGCAACAGATTGCGGACCTGAAACGGATGGTTGTGGACATTGATCCGGATGCCTTTGTTATTGTGCAGGAAGCCCACCAAGTGCTGGGAGAAGGCTTCTCCAGCTATTCAAAAGACGCATTGTAAAAGAAAGGAGTGGGGCGAATGAAGAGAATATTGGTGCTTTTGCTGGTGCTGTGCCTGCTGCTCAGCGGCTGCACGAACTGGCTCGACGGCAGCTATTCCGCCGTTACGCCCCACACAGAACCCTCTAACCACGGACAAAGACCCACGATTTCTGTTTATAACTATGCAGACTTAACCGCAGCTTTGGGTACTATCATTGAAAACGGTGCGGAAAGCAGCATCTTATCCCTGCAGTACGGTAATGATGAAACCAACCGCCGGGATGTGGAATTAGCGGTTCGCGAGGTGCAGAACCGGAATCCCTATGCCGCCTATGCGGTGGAGAGCATTGGTTATGTGTTCGGCGTCAGTGGTGGCCGTAATGCGGTGAATGTGCGGGTCGCCTATCAGCCCAACCGGGTGCGGATGGACAAAATCCGGATTGTACTGAGTGCAGCGGAGGCTCGCAGAATTGTTGCGCAGCAGCTGGAAGAATGCAGTGCCGGTGTGGTACTCTACTTCGACACGGCTGAGAAAATCGACTATGCGCAGATCGTGGAGGATTACGCACAGGAGAATCCCCTTATGGTAATGGAAAAGCCGGATGTATCCGTCAGCCTCTATCCGGAAGGGGGACAGCCCCAGATTGTGGAGCTGAGGTTCTCCTATCAGACCAGCCGGGTGGAGCTGCGTACGATGCAGAATAAAGTCGCTCCGGTGTTTTCCTCTGCGCAGCAGTATGTGACAGGGGCATGGTCGGCGGCGGAAAAGTGCCTGCGGTTGTACACATTTCTGATGGACCGGTATGACTATAATCTGCAAACATCCATCACCCCTACATATAGCTTGTTGCTTCACGGGGTAGGTGACAGCAGAGCGTTTGCAGTGGTGTATGCGGCAATGTGCCGGCAGGCAGGAATCGAGTGCCGCGTGGTGCCGGGTACCCGTGACGGTGTACCGTGGGTATGGAATGTGGTGCAGCTGGATGGGGAGTATTATTTTCTGGACCTGCTGCGGTGCCAGCAAGACGGTGTTTTCAGCCTGAAAACCCAGCCGCAGATGGAAGAATATGTCTGGGATTATTCCGCATTTCCCCTTGGGAAATAAATTTATAAAAACTGGAGAAAAAGTATTGACAATTGCAGAATTTCTGCTATAATACTTTTTGTTCCGCGGGTGTAGCTCATCCGGTAGAGCGCCACCTTGCCAAGGTGGAGGTAGCGAGTTCGAGCCTCGTCACCCGCTCCATAAAACCTCTTATCCGTCAGGATGAGAGGTTTTTCTTTATCTTAACTTTTAGGAGAAGGCATAATGAAAATTTCCATTGATGATCTGCAGGCTTATCTGACCGCCCATTATTCGGGTCGGACAACTGAACAGAGTATGTTTATGAAGCTGGTGGAGGAAATCGGTGAGGTTGCTGAGGTGCTCAACAAGCGTGCCGGCCGTAAGGCGACCAATGAAACCGATCTGCAGGAGCAGCTTGGAACGGAACTGGCGGATATGATCCACTACATTGTTGCAATTGCTGCACTCAACGATATTGATTTATCCCGGATTATTCTGGAAAAGGACAAAAAAGCCGCGGTGAAGTACAACCATACAATGAATCTGGAACAGTTTTTGACCAATAAAGAGTAAAAATGCGAGGCATTCAGCCTCGCATTTTTTATTACAGTTCCGTAATCACCGGCAAAATCATCGGATTGCGCTTGGTGGTTTTATACAGATAGCCGCTCAGGTCGTTTTTGATAGAAGTCTTGATGGTGGACCAATCCCGGACGCGCTTGCGCTGGCATCGCTCCAGTGTTTCCAAAACCACCCAGCGAAGCTCTTCCATCAGTGCTTCGGACTCCTTCACATAGATAAAGCCGCGGGTGATAATATCCGGACCGGAAATGATGCTGCCATCCTGCCCGGAGAGGTTCAGGCACACCACGATCATACCGTCCTGCGCCAGATGCTTCCGATCCCGGAGCACCACGCTGCCCACATCGCCCACGCCGGTGCCGTCCACGAATACCTTGCCGGCAGTAACGGTGCCGGAAATCTTCAGCGTACGGCTGCCCAGCTCCATTACAGAGCCGATCTCGCCGATCAGAATATTCCGGGGGGACATACCCATCTGCTGTGCCAGACGGCTGTGGATCTGCAGCATCCGCTGTTCACCGTGAACGGGGATAAAGTATTTGGGCTTGCAAAGGGCGTGAATGATCTTCAGCTCATCCTGGCAAGCATGGCCGGATACATGCAGACCCTCGCTCTTTTCATACACCACATCAGCACCCTTGCGGTACAGCTCGTTGATGATCCGGGAAACCGCTTTTTCGTTGCCGGGGATGGCAGATGCGGAGATGATGACCCGGTCACCGGCGGTGATGTCGATCTGCTTGTGGGTGGAAAAGGCCATCCGGTACAGTGCGGACATATTTTCGCCCTGAGAGCCTGTGGAAACGATCACTACCTTTTCCTTGGGAAGATTCTTGACTGCACCCAGCTCCACAATGGTGCCGGAGGGGACCTTCAGATAGCCCAGCTCCTGTGCCACCTTCAGCATATTTTCCATGCTCCGACCGGATACGGCAACCTTACGGCCGTAACGGACGGCAGTGGCGATCACCGCCTGAATGCGGTGCATATTGGATGCAAAAGTGGTGACAATGATCCGCTGGTTGCAATTTCGGAACTGACGGTCCAGACTTTCGGTCACCAGATTCTCGCTGGGAGTGTAGCCTGCCCGTTCCACATTGGTGGAATCGGCCAATAGAGCCAGAACGCCGTTCTTGCCCAGTTCACCCAAGCGCGCCAGATCGATCATCCCGTCCACAGCGGTAGGGTCGATCTTAAAGTCACCGGTCATAATCACCGTGCCCGCGGGGGTATGGATAGCCAGTGCCACCGCATCGGCAATGGAGTGATTCACATGGATAAATTCCACATTGAAGCAGCCGGCCTTGACCACATCACCGCTTTTGTGGGTGATGAGCTTTACCGTGTCGGTCAGTTGATGCTCCTCCAGCTTCAGCCGGATCAGACCGTTGGTCATTGCGGTGCCGTGAATGGGGCAATTGACCTGCTGCATGCAGTAGGGGATGGAGCCAATATGATCCTCGTGACCGTGGGTGATGAACATACCCCGCAGCTTTTTGGCGTTCTGCACCAGATAGGTAAAGTCGGGGATCACCAGATCCACACCGTACATATCCTCGTCGGGGAAGCCTACGCCGCAATCGACCACGATCATATCCTTGCCGTATTCAAAAACGGTGCAGTTCTTGCCAATCTCGTCCAGACCGCCGAGGGGAATAATTTTCAGTTTTTCTGCCAAAGTATAGTAACTCCTTTCGAAATTGGGCCAAAAGGCCATAACAAGCAGGCAGCCATCTGTCACGCTCTTGATGCCCTGCAATGGCGAGCGAGAGGGAAATGCCTGCATTTTCTGTGTAATTGTGTCTGCCCGGGACTCCCCACCCGGCGCAAGCTTATAGTATTATAGCACACTTTTTGCAAAAAGTATACCATAATTTTCAGGCGGTGTTTGTCGAATAATATAACAGAGAAGAAACCCGGAAATCGCAAGACGATTTCCGGGTTTGCAATATGTAGGGACCGGCGTCCCTGACGGTCCTTTTCGGCGGGAGCAAGCCCCCGCCCTACAATATTATCACCGGTGCAGTGGAATTGTCGGGACCGGCGTCCCTGACGGTCCTAAAAGCCTAGATTATATAGCAGCAGGGATAAAAGCAGGCTGAGGATGCCCATCAACATCCACCCTAAGCCCGCAGGAAGCCCTGTGAGGGACCAACCCATCACCACAAGACCTACACCTGCCGTAAAAAATAAGGCGATGAGAAGTCTGCGCAAAAGCGGATGCCTTTTCCAGAAGCTCATCCTTTTAACCCTCCTACGGTCATTCCTTCAGTCAGATTTTTTTGCACGCAGATATACAGCACCAGTACCGGTACCATCACCATCACCAGGCCTGCATACATAGATCCGTACTCCGCTGCCGACTGCTGGGCCTGCATCAAATTCAGAAGGCCTGCCGGCAGTGTCCACTGCTCACGATCTGTGACGAGAGTCTTGATAATGATATACTCATTCCAAAAGGACAGAAAATTAAACAAAATTACCGTAATGATTGCCGGCTTTGCCATAGGAAACAGGATCTGCACCATTGTCCGCCCGTACCCTGCACCGTCTATATACGCTGCCTCCTCAAAATCGTGGGGCAGGGTGGAGAAGTACCCGGTTAGCAGATAGATGGTAAAGGGCAATGCCGTAGCGGCATAGACAAGGGCAACAACAAGGTGGTTATTCAGCAAAAAGCTGCTCCCCAGCCACGACCGCAGCCATTTATCCCCATCGCTGAGCATCAGGTATATGGGCACCACGATATAGTTTACATTGATAAACAGCCCTGCCATAAAGCAGATATTCAGAAACTTCCGCCCCACAAAATGAAACCGGGCAAGGCAGTAGGCGGCCGGCAGTGCGACGACCAGCAAAATTCCCAGTGCCAAGGCTGTAACAGCAACGGAATGGAGCATATAGCCCCCCATATTGGCCTTCGTCCACGCATTGACAAAATTCTGCCAATGGATATGGGTGGGCAGTGCCCACGGATTGCCGTAGTGCTCCGCGGTTTCCTTGACCGATGCCATCACCACCCACATAACCGGCACCAGAATTACAACTGTCAAAGCAATCAGGGCCGTATAAACAAAAAGCTTGTAAAGTTTCATAATCTCCTCAGTATTGGGGTGTTTCCCGGCGGGTAAAGCGATTGACCAGTGCAGAGAGCCCGAAGCTCACCAAAAACAGCACCACACCGATGGCCATGGCATAGCCGTAGCCGCCACCCAGATTCTTTTGGTTGTACATATACAGCAGCGTCACATTGGAAGCGTTATTGGGTCCGCCACCGGTCATGGCACTGACAAACAGAAAGGCCATATTGATAGTGGAGATGATGAAAAAGGTCAGGGTCGTGCGGATATTTGTCCAAATCAGCGGAACGGTAATCTTAAAAAACTGAGTGATTCCGCCGGCTCCGTCCAGTGCGGCACTCTCATAGAGCGATTTGGGGACGGCAGCCATAGCGGCCATATACATCACCATATAATACCCCAGTGCCTGCCAGACCATTGCGATAATCAGGCTGGCGATCACATACTGTTCGCCCTTCCACAGAATACCCTCGTGCCCAAAAAGCTGCAGGATGCTATTAAGCAGCCCTTTATCCACATCGTAAATAGCGGAGAAAATCCCGGAAATCACCACAACGGACAGAATATTGGGAATATAAAACACAACCCGGAAAAAATTCTGCCCCCGGAGCTTTTGACCGGTGAGGATCCCGGCAAAAATCAGTGCGCCGCCCATAGTGAATAGGGTGACCGCTACGATTAAAAGCAGAGTGTTTTGCATAGAGCGGATAAAAATCTTATCCTGCAAAAGCGTGCGGAAGTTTTGCAGCCCCACGAAGGTTTCCTCCGGCTGGAAGGTGCTGCGCTGAAACAGCGAAAGGCGGAAGACATTGCCCGTCGGAATGGCCATAAAGATGACAAACAGTACCACAGCCGGGGCAATGCACAGCCATAAAAATGCGGTGCGCCTTGCTCTCATTGCAGCAGATTTGCCCGCATTTGATCCGATGCGGTTTTAATGTTTGTTACATATTCTTCAATTGTCAGCGTGCCGGCCACCAGAGAGTCGATAGGCTGGAAAAAGACGGTGCTGATGTCAATTCCTGGAATTTCCTTGAAGGCCGCAAAGCCGCCCATAGCCGCCTTGGCACCGTTATCATAGATGGAGAAGAAGAGCTTATTGTTGCCCTCCAACTTGTCGGCAATCCCCAGTACCGGCTGAATGGCATTGCTCTTGACGGTGGTGCCGCTTTCACTCTGAATAGGTGTGTTGGCGAAAATCTCGCAGGCCTTGTCTGAATACAGAAATGCGATAAACTGCTCTGCCGCTTCCTTGCTCTCTGCACCGGCGGGGATCCAGGCCTGCTCAAACCAGCAGAAGGAATAGCCGGCACCGTTGCTGTTCACGGCAGGCAGAGCGGTCATACCCCACGCAAATTCGTTGGTCAGCGTGCTTTCCGCTTGTGCCATTTCCCCCACGATCCAAGTGCCGTTGGGCATAAAAAGGGCCTCATTCTGCATCACCATCAGCTGATTTTTGGTAAAATCCTGATTGTTGGCCTGCGCCGGGGTCTTTTCGTGGGTGTAGGAAGCCAGCTTGTCCAGAATGGAGAACACTGTCTTCGCTTCAGCGGAATCCCAAATACCTTCAGCATAGTGGGTAGCCTTGTCGAAAAATGCCGCGCCGCCGATGGAGTACATCAGCGCAAAGAAGAAAGCGTCGAAATAGCCTGCGGTGGGATAGGTGAAAAGCGCAATGCCCTCGGCCTTTGCTTTGTCCCCCAGCTCCCACATTTCCTCCCAAGTGGTGGGCACGGTCCAGCCCTTTTCTGTAAAGAGCTTCTGATTATAAAATAACCCACAAGGGGAGTAGAACATAGGTGCCAAATAGGTTTTCCCATCCCCGTAGGGATTGGTCAGAGAAGTGTCGGTAAAGCCGCCGGCAATCTTCTCCGAAACCTTCTTGTTTTCGCCGGGGACGGTACTTTCCAATACCTTATCCAGCGGATACAGGGCCTTTTGCTTAATCATCTGCTCGGTCAGACCTGCAGGACGCCCCGTTGCCAGATGCACCACATCGGGGTATTCCCCGTTTTGCATAGGACCGGAGATCACATCCTCCAGATTTTTGTCCGTGGTTAGCTCTACCTCAATGCCTGTCTGTTCTGTGAAGGCTTTACAGACTTCCTGCCACATCTGGGCACCGTAGGCGGTCTCAATGGCGGCCACCTTCAGGGCACCTGATTTGCTTTCATTGCTGCGGCAGCCGGTAAAGAGTCCGATTACCAGTGCGCATACAAGCAAAAGGCTTCCGATTCGTTTCATTTTTCATTCCTCCTGATCGTATTATGCCGGAGTTTCCGGCGGATGGTTTTAGTATAACGGGAGAGGAGGGCGTAATGTGTCGAAAGGAAAGCGGTGCATAAAAAAAGAGATCTGCCCGCAGCAGATCTCTTTCGTTCAATTGAATACCAGAAAATACATAAGCAGCGCATTGGCAATGCCGATGGTTATGCCGGCAACGACCTGCAGAGGTGTGTGACCTACCAGCTCCTTTAAATCCACCGGCTTGCCGGTTTCGATGGATTTCAGCAACTCATTGAGCACCTCGGCGTGCCGACCGGTTTCCCGACGGACACCGGTGGCATCGTGGCAGACAATGACTGCCAGAATACCGGTGATGGCAAACTCCACACTGCCAAAGCCAAAGCTGAGTCCGCACATCATAGCCAACGAGGAAACGGTTGCGGAGTGACCGCTGGGCATACCGCCGTCACCATACATACGCTCAAAATCCAGCTTTTTATAGATAATCAGGTGTATGATCGTCTTGAGAACCTGGGCGATAAACCAAGAGCCAAGACTGGTAAGAAGAAATGGGTTCGTAAAAAAGTCTTTCAGCCAATCCATAGCATTTCTATCCTTGTCTTTGTTTTCTATCCTACTATAGCAGATTTTTTGCTTATTGGCAAGGAGTATTTATTTCCACATAAAAAACAGCCACCCCGATTGGGATGACTGTTTATGGCGACCCGGAACGGACTCGCTTTTCTGCGGAAAAGCCACGCCGGTTGCAACAGTCCACCGGACTGTTGCCAAGAGCCGGCTTTCGAGTCCGCTCCTTGCGCATAAAGAAACAGCCACCCCGGTTGGGATGACTGTTTTGGCGACCCGGAACGGACTCGCTTTTCTGCGGAAAAGCCACGCCGGTTGCAACAGTCCACCGGACTGTTGCCAAGAGCCGGCTTTCGAGTCCGCTCCTTGCACACAAAAAAACAGCCACCCCGATTGGGATGACTGTTTATTTGGCGACCCGGAACGGACTCGAACCGTCGACCTCCAGCGTGACAGGCTGGCGTGCTAACCGACTGCACCACCGGGCCAGAACAGTTGAAATTATAACAGATAAATTTCCGTTTGTAAAGAGGAAAAATGAAAAATGTTGAAAAATCCATCCCAAACGGGATGGATTTTTGCTCAGATACCCTTGCGGTGCAGTATATAGGAATAGAGAAGTGGCACCAGAACCATTACAAGTACAACGGCAAAGAAGATCCAGAAGCCGCCGAAAAAGCCGGTGAGTATAAGCAAAAGACCGCAAATCGTCCAAAGCCAGCCGGCAAAGCGGTGGGTCCTGTTCCAGTTTTCTTCGCTGTCAAGCGTCCAGGGTATTTTAATGCCGATGGTGTAGTTTTGTTTGCATTTCGGCAGGTAATTGCCGACGATGGTGAGTACAAGACCGACCAATACGGGCATCACCACTTCCACCCGCACATTCTGACCCAATGCGACCATATATACAATTATATGCAGCACAGTGGACAGAATAGGGATGATCCACAAAACCAAGTGTACAATCTTTTGGGGGTGATTGGCTTTCTTCGGGTCAGCACCGGTACCCAATGTGCAAATCCATTGAAACGCCAGCATAATCAACGGCATACCAAACACAGAAAAGGCTTTGCTGCTCCAGCCGTCCACTTCGCCGTTGGCATTCCAATGGGAGGGGATCTGCTCCGGCAGCTGATTCCACAGCAATAAGCCTGCAAGAATCGGGAGCAATATCACCACAGAGGTGATAATCAGTACTTTCAAATTCTTCTTAACCATATTATTCTCCTTTCAAACCGGTGAGCCAAAGCATAACCTCTTCCAGAACGGAGGTGTTCAGCTCATAGAAAATAAACTTGCCTTCCCGGGTATCCCGGATTAGATCCGCATCCTTCAGCACAGAAAGGTGTTTGGAAACAGCCGCACCGCTGACGGGGAAATTTTCCGAAATTTCCCCGGCGGACAGCCGCCCGGTTTTCAGCATATCCAAAATCTCTCTGCGAATGGGGTCGGATAAAGCCCGCAAGGTGTTTTGCATACTCACAGTATCGCCTTCCTTTCATTTAACCAATTGGTTAAATATAGAATAGCACAAGAAAACCGTCTTGTCAAGAGCCATTTAACTAAAAAGTTAAATGTTTTTTTGTCGGACATAAAAAACGATGCTTGGAATTTCCAAGCATCGTTTTAGTTTATTCTTTTGGCCTCCGCTTCTTGCCGGTGAACATCAGCACCGTCGCGGTGCCTACAAAAATCACACCGATGATGATATACGGCACAGCCGAAGGAGCTTGCTCTGTATCGGTGCTGTCAGAGATCTTTGTCGCCTGTTGATACAGATTTTCCATGTACCGGGACAGATCCTCGGACAGATAGGCATAGGCAGTGCCCTTTTCCAGTACCTCGTCATCAGGATAGACGATCTCACTCTCAGCAAGATAATCTTCCATATAGTCCTTGGCAGCGGAAATGGGGGAGGCATAGCAGATATAATCCATATTGGCACCGGAGATTTCCGGGTCGCTCAGGAAATTGATAAATGCCTCAGCAGCAGCCTTTTCTTGGCAGCCCTTGGGGATGCACATAGCATCGGTAAACAGGTTGAAGCCCTGATCCTCCGGCAGATAGAATGCCAGATTTTCATTTTCCTCCATCATCAGCATACAGTCACCGGCGTAGTAGGGGGCGATCCAAGCCTCCTCATTTTGCATGGTGGCGTAAATCTGATCCATTACATACTGCTGCACCAAAGGTCTTTGCTGGGCCAGCTTATCGGCACAAGCCTGCAGCTCTGTCTTGTCCATGGTGTTCAAGTCATAGCCCAGCAGGAGCTGCGCAATACCCAGAGCATCCCGGGAATTGTCGATCATCAGGATCTTGCCTGCGTAATCCTCGTCCCAAAGCACGCCCCAGCCTTGACTTACCACATCTGCTTCGTCCACATACTGGGTGTTATACAGAATGCCCACAGTGCCCCAAGTATAGGGAACGGTGTACTCCTGGGTGGGATCAAAGGCGGGATTTTTGAACTGTTCATCCACAAATTCAAAGTTGGGGATGTTGCTGTAGTCCAGCTTTTCCAGCATATCCTCTGCGATCATCCGATCGATCATATAGTCCGACGGAATAATCACATCCACGCTGATGCCGCCGTTTTTCAGCTTAGAGTACAGCACCTCGTTGGATTCGTAGGTGGAGTAATTGACCTTGATACCGGTTCTTTCCTCGAATTCGGCGATAATGTCCATAGTATCATCCGTGCCGTCAGCGATGTTCATACCCCAGTTGTACACATTTATGGTTACCTGATCCCGCTTTTGACCGAAGATCAGCCAGCAACAGCCAATGACCAACGCAAGCACCAGCGCGCCTGCAATACAACGCTTGGCAATCTGCCAGCCCTTGGAAACGGGACGGGTATCCAGCTTTTTCTTCTCAGCGCGCAGCTGCATCAGATTGATGCCTACCATCAGCACGGCGATCAGCAGGAACAGCAGGGTAAACATGGCATACACCTTGGGCGCAATGGGCTTTTTGGTGTAGGTATAGATTTCAACGGGCAATGTCACAAAGCCGGAGCCGGTGACAAAGTAGCTGATAACGAAATCGTCCAAGCTCATGGTGAAGGCCATAATGCCACCGGCCACGATGCCGGGCATAATTTCGTGGAGCGTAACCTTGAAGAAGGCCTGCACCGGGGTGCAGCCCAAGTCCATGGCAGCATCGGTCAGGGAACGGTCCATCTGTTGCATTTTGGGCATTACATTGAGTATCACATAGGGAAGACCAAAGGTTACATGGGCAATCAGCAGCGTCCAGAAATTCAGGGATTCCCGCTGACCCAGCAGACCGCTGCCCAGAAATACAAACAGCAGGCTCAGGGATACACCGGTGACGATATCCGGGTTTGTCATGGGAATGTTGGTTAGGCTCATAACGAAATTCCGCATTCTGGGCTTCAGGCTGTGGATACCCACAGCGGCCATAGTACCCAGTGCCACGGAAATGCCGGTGGACAGCAGGGCAATCAGAATGGAGTTACCCAACAGACCCAGCAGGGTCTCATCCCGGAAAAGCTCGGCGTACTGATTCCAAGTGAAGCCTTCGAACCGGGTAATATCCTTACCGGAGTTGAAGGACGCGACGATCAGTACCGCCATAGGGATATACAGGAAGATGAAAATCAGGATGGTGAGAAATTTGTTTGTGCTTTTCATACAACCACCCCTTCCTCGTCACCGCCGAAGCGGTTCATAAGACCGGTGCAAAGGAACACCAGCACCATCAGCAAAAGGCTCAATGCAGCACCCAGATTGGGGTTGTTTGCCTGCTTGAACTGACGCTCGATAATGTCACCGATCAGCACCGTATCCGGGCCGCCCAGCTTCAGGGAAATATAGAAGGTAGAAACGGCAGGCACAAATACCATGGTCATACCGGACAAAATGCCGGGCACCGACAGAGGCAGAGCAACTCGCAGGAAGGTCTGCGCCGGCGTGCAGCCCAAATCTTCTGCCGCTTCGATCAGCCGGTTGTCGATTTTAACGATGATGCTGTAAAGGGGCAGGATCATATAGGGCAGATAGTTGTAGACCATACCCAACACCACAGCAGCGGGGGTGCGGATGAGCTGCAATCTGCCGATACCGATCCAATCCAGAAAATTATTGATGATACCCGTATCCTGCAGCAGACCCACCCACGCCAGCGTGCGCAGCAAAAAGCTCATGCACATAGGCAGCATAATGAGCATATACAGAATCTTTTGGGCAGTTTTGCCCCGGTGGGCAATGTAATAGGCCACGGGATAACCCAGAATCAGGCAGATCACCGCAGAAACCAAGCTGTAAAGCACCGACTGCCCCAACACCGGCAGAAACTCGGACAAATGCATCAGATTGTCCAGCGTAAATTCTCCGGTTGCGGGATCTGTCAGGGCATAGTAAGCTACCACACCCAAGGGGATCAGGGTGAACACCACCATAAAGATGATGTAAGGCAGGCTCAGGTATGCAGACTTATTCCTCTTCATCGGCTGCATCCTCCGTCAGCTCATCAAACTCGGCAGAGTAGGAGCTGTAATCGCCAAACATACCGGAGTACTCACTCTTTTTCATAATATGGATGTCTTCCGGATTCAGACGAATACCGATGGTAGAGTCTACCGCACAATAGTCTGTAGACTGAATCAGCCACTTGAAACCCTTGAATTCTACGATAATATCATAGTTCAGGCCCTTGAAGGTAATATTGGTCACAGTACCGACCAGATGGCCCTCCTCGGGAGCGACAATATCAATGTCTTCAGGGCGGATGACCACATCCACCGGCTCGTTGGGCGCAAAGCCCTTGTCCACGCACACAAAGGTGCGGCCGAAGAACTTGACCTTGAAATCCTCCAGCATAGTGCCGTCCAGAATGTTACTTTCGCCGATAAAGTCAGCGACAAAGGCGTTTTTAGGCTCGTTATAAATATCCTCAGGCTTGCCGATCTGCTGAATGCGGCCCTTGTCCATTACCACAACGGTATCGGACATAGAAAGTGCTTCCTCCTGATCGTGGGTAACATACACGAAGGTGATGCCGGTTTCTCGCTGAATACGCTTCAGTTCGTTCTGCATATCCTTGCGCAGACGCAGATCCAACGCCGCCAGAGGCTCGTCAAGCAGCAGAACCTTCGGCTCGTTGACCAGCGCACGGGCGATAGCCACGCGCTGCTGCTGACCGCCGGACAGGGACGCCACATTCCGGTGACCGTAGCCCTTCAGGCTGACGATCTCCAGCATACGGTTGACCCGTTCGTTGATTTCGTCCTTGGGGCATTTTGCTACCTTCAGACCGAATGCAATATTATCAAATACATTCAGATGGGGAAACAGGGCATACCGCTGAAAGACCGTGTTGATCTGCCGGTCATAAGGCGGAACATCATTGATACACTTTCCATCAAAGGTCACCGTGCCGCTGGTCGGTGTCAAAAAACCGCCGATGATACGCAGCGTGGTGGTTTTGCCGCAGCCGGAAGGGCCTAGCAAGGTTAAAAATTCGTGATCGTTAATATAGAGATTGATGCTGTCGAGAATACGCTCCCCGTCGAACTCCATGGTTAGATCCCGGAGCCTGATGAGTTCCTTGGACATTATCCTCCCCCGTTTCTGTAGAGATTTCTCGTCATAATATGACAGATATAACTATATAATAAATTTTTCGGATGTCAACGATTTTTCAAAATAAAAAGCTTAAATTTCTTCCAAATGCAGGTTTAACTTCCGTAAATTGGGTAATACTAGGCTTCGGAGGTGCTAATTATGCGAAAGAAATTCAACTTCGGCCGGTTTCTCGCCGGAAAGGGCTACTACATAGCCCTGATCCTGTGTGCAGTTGCCATCGGGATCTCCGGCTATATGTACTATCTTGCAGCAAACCAGCCAGACACACCTGAACCGGACGGAAACCAGAATGTTTTAGCTCCCGGGGATGACATTCAGGCGGGGGCAACCCTGCCGGGTGGAGCAACCAAGCCCGGTACAAATCCTACCGAGCCGGTGAAGCGGCCCTATCCCATCGGCAGACCCCTTTCCGGGGAAACCACCAAAGACTACGCCATGGACTGCCTGAGCTATAACGAAACCACCCGGGACTGGCGTGTTCACAACGGCATTGACATTGCAGCCGATGCCGGAACCGCGGTCAAGGCAGCAGCGGCAGGTACGGTGTATTCCGTCTTTAAGGACGAAACCATGGGGTATACGGTGGTCATCCGCCACGATGGGGGCTATGTGACCAAGTATGCCAGCCTTGACGAAAATGTGAAGGTCAAGGCAGGGGACACCGTGCAGATGGGGGATACCATCGGAGCCGTTGCCAATACGGCACTGCTGGAGAGTGCCCAAGGAGATCACCTGCATTTCTCCGTCACCTTTAACGATGTGCCTATGGACCCGGCATCTTTTCTTGCCATGAATTAAAATGCTTCATTTCTTTCCTCTTTGTTGGGGCGGCGTAAGCCGCCCCGGTTTTTTATATAAAAAAGCGGACAGATCGAAATCTGTCCGCTTTTCGTTATTCCTTGATATTGATCGCGATATGCACTGTATCCAGCTGGATCTGGTCCACAGCCGTGGGGGCATCCATCATCAGGTCCTGCGCATTCTTGTTCATGGGGAAGGTAATGACCTCACGAATGGATTCCTCACCGGTGAGGATCATCACGATGCGGTCAATGCCGGGGGCGGCACCTGCGTGCGGAGGTGCGCCGTAGGTGAAGGCGTTGTACATTGCGGGGAACTTGGCTTTCACATCCTCTTCGCCCAGACCCACCATCTGGAAGGCCTTGACCATGATTTCAGGATCGTGGTTACGGACAGCACCGGAGGCGGTCTCGTAGCCGTTACAGACCATGTCGTACTGGTAAGCGTTGATCTTCAGCAGCTCGTCGATATTGCCTTCAGCAGCTTCCAGTGCTTCCAGACCGCCTTGGGGCATAGAGAAGGGGTTGTGGCAGAATTCCAGCTGACCGGATTCCTCGCCGAGTTCGTACATGGGGAAGTCAACGATCCAGCAGAAAGCATACTGCTCCTCATCAAAGTGACCGGGCACGCGCTTGCCCAGCATGGTGCGGATGACACCGGCGGTCTTCTGTGCAGCCTGCTTCTTGCCGGCGGCCATACACATGAAGGAGCCGGGCTTCAGGTTCAGCTTGGCGACCAATGCGTCCTTGCAGGAGAGCAGGAACTTGGAAACGCCACCGGTCAGCTCACCATTCTCGTCAACCTTGATCCAGCAAGCCTTGTTGCCGGTCTGTACTTCCACATCCACCAAAAGCTTATCGATCCACTTACGGGCCTGGGTGAAATCATCCACACAAACGGCCTTGACAACAGCACCTTCAAAAGGACCAAAGCCGCAGCCCTGTACCTCAGCGGTGATGTCCTGCACTTCCAGATCGATACGCAGGTCGGGCTTGTCGGAGCCGTAACGCTCCATCGCCTCGTTGTAGCCGATGCGGCGGAAGGGGGCAGCGGACACCCGATCATACTTGCCCAGCTTGGTGAACAGAGGCACCATCACATCTTCCAATGTGCCCAGCACATCGTCCTGTGTGGCGAACGCCATTTCCATATCCAGCTGATAGAATTCGCCGGGGGTGCGGTCAGCACGGGCGTCCTCATCACGGAAGCAGGGCGCGATCTGGAAATAGCGGTCAAAGCCGGAGGTCATCAGCAGCTGCTTGAACTGCTGGGGAGCCTGAGGCAGGGCGTAGAACTTGCCGGGATGGTTACGGGCAGGCACCAGATAGTCACGGGCACCCTCGGGGGAGGAGGCGGTCAGGATGGGAGTGGTGATCTCCAAGAAGTTTTTCTCGGTCATCAGCCGGCGGATTTCCGCAACGGTCTGGCAGCGCAGTACGATATTGGACTTGACAGCAGGGTTACGCAGGTCCAGATACCGATACTTCAGCCGGGTGTTCTCATCCGCATCCCGGGACTTGTTGATCTCAAAGGGCAGCTGGTTGTGGCGGCACTTGCCCAGCACCTTGATGGCGCAGGGGACCACCTCAATTTCGCCGGTGGGCTGCTTGGGATTCTTGCTTTCACGCTCCCGGACAGTGCCGGTAACGGAAATGGTGGACTCCTTGTTGATGGGTTTGACGATTTTCATCATCTCTTCGGTCTCGACCACCACCTGCGTGGTGCCGTAGAAGTCCCGCAGGACCAAAAATGCGAAGTTCGCGCCGACTTCCCGGATGTTTTCCAGCCAGCCGACAATGGTAACTTCCTTGCCTGCGTCGGCAAGCCGCAGCTCGCCGCAGTTATGTGTTCTGGATTGGGTCATTTCTTCTATCCCCTTATCTTTAAATTATCTGTTCCATTATTCCACAAACTTAAGCAAATGTCAATCTTTCTCAGGAAAAATCACGGGAATTCCAGCAAACCCTGACTTGTCAGATAGTCCATAAAGGCGACGACGGTGGGAATCTCGTCCATATTCACCGGGAATGCCAAAAATAAGTAGTCACCTTCGTAGGTGCAGGCCTTTGCCAAAGGCGTGCCGGTGATGTCAATGGCAATGGGGAATTTTTCTCCCTCCGTTTGCACATAGCGGAAATGCCCTTCCCAACGGGCCAGTCTTTCCTCGTCCAGCACCTCGTGCAGTCCCGGGAAGGCCTGCATGGAGATCAGCATTTCAAGGCCGGTCAGGTCTGTTAAACAGTAGTGATAATCACCGGCCAGCATTTTGGTTTGCAGACCGGAACCGGCATAGAGGTCTGTGTAGCCGATCTTGTTGGGCACCAGGGTGATGACCTGCTTGTCCGGGTCTGTACCGCCCATATAGGCAAAAGCACCGCTGCGCAATCTGTCTTCCATCTCTACGGAAATGTGGGCATTGACCACAGTGCCGGACAGAAGCACCTCCGGCTTGGGCTTGAAGGCATCGTAGAGCACATCCACACCCATATAGATCAGAAATGCGGCAAGAAGCGCGTATTTCAAATAGTAGTACAAAATATGCTGGATTCTTTGTTTCCAAGTCATACTCTTCATCAAAGGCCAGAATTTCCGATGCCCCTGATCTGCGTGCTGTTCGCTCATATCACGCCCTCCATTCTTTAGCGCATTTATTTTACACCTTTTCTGTCCGTTCGTAAATACCCCGGAAGAATATTTTACGGAAACTTTATGATTTTTTGCAGATTCTTGTTAAAAACCCACATTTTTCACAAAATTATGCGGTTTCTGAGAATTTTTATGGCAATACTATTAAAAGTTGCATTTTTTTAATTTTTTGGATTGATTTTCTCGGAAGTTAGGTATACAATAGGAAAGCTATCCAACAATTAAACGCAAAAGCAAGGTTATGGGGTGAGAAAATGCTGAATATCGTCCTGGTGGAGCCGGAAATTCCCCAGAACTGCGGCAATATCGCCCGAACCTGCGCTGCTACCGGCTGCCGGCTGCACCTGATCCGTCCTTTGGGATTTGATATTTCGGAAAAGGCCGTCCGCCGTGCCGGACTTGACTACTGGAAGGATGTGCAGGTGCTGGATTACGAGAATCTTGCGGATTTTTTCAGCAAGAACGAGGTAAAACAGATGTGGTGTCTGTCCACCAAAGCACCCCGTGGCTATACGGAAGCGAAATTTGAAGAAGGCTGCTATCTCTTCTTCGGCAAGGAAACCAAGGGGTTGCCCGAGGATTTCCTGAATGAGCATTACGAAGAATGTATCCGCATTCCTATGCTGCCGGAGACCCGAAGTTTGAATTTGAGTAACGCTGTGGCCATTACGGTATACGAGGCCTTGCGGCAGATGGATTTTGCAGGATTGCAGGATTACGGAAAAATGAAAGGGTAAAAGCCCTATAAAATATGGAGGAATCATTATGAACTACAACAAGAAGTCCATTGAAGACATTGAAGTAGCCGGTAAGCGTGTGCTGTGCCGCTGCGATTTCAATGTTCCCACCAAGGATGGCAAGATCACATCCGACAAGCGTATCGTGGCCGCTATGCCCACCATCAAGTATCTGGTGGACAAGGGTGCCAAGGTTATTCTGTGCTCCCACATGGGCAAGCCTAAGGGTGAGTGGAAGCCCGAGCTGAGCCTGAAGGTAGTTGCTGAGCGTATTTCCGAGCTGCTGGGCAAGGAAGTCATTATGGCTTCTGATGTGGCAGGTGAGGACTCCAAGGCCAAGGCTGCTGCTCTGAATAACGGTGATGTGATGCTCCTGGAGAACACCCGTTACATCAAGGGTGAGACCAAAAACGATCCCGAGCTTTCCAAGGCTCTGGCCGATCTGGCTGATATCTTCGTTAACGATGCTTTCGGTACCGCACACCGTGCCCACTCTTCCACCGCCGGCGTGGCTGACTATCTGCCTGCTGTCTGCGGCTATCTGGTGCAGAAGGAAGTTTCCATTATGGGTAAGGCTCTGGCCAACCCCGAGCGTCCCTTCGTTGCCATTCTGGGCGGTGCAAAGGTTTCTGACAAGCTGAATGTTATCAATAACCTGCTGGAGAAGGTGGACACCCTGATCATCGGCGGCGGTATGGCTTATACTTTCCTGGCTGCGCAGGGCTACACCGTAGGTAAGTCCCTGGTGGACAACGAAAAGCTGGATTACTGCAAGGAAATGATGGCAAAGGCTGAGGCTAAGGGTGTCAAGCTGCTGCTGCCCGTTGACACCGCTGTTGCCGCTTCCTTCCCCAACCCCATCGACGCTGAGATCGCTGTTGACTATGTGGATTGCACCGCTATTCCCGAGGATCAGATGGGCCTGGATATCGGCCCCAAGGCATGTGCAGAATTTGCTGCCGCTGCCAAGGCTGCCAAGACCGTTGTTTGGAACGGCCCCATGGGCGTGTTCGAGAACCCCACTCTGGCAAAGGGCACCATCGCTGTTGCACAGGCACTGGCTGATTCCGATGCAGTGACCATCGTCGGCGGCGGTGACTCCGCAGCTGCTTGCGAGCAGTTGGGCTTTGCTGACAAGATTACCCATATTTCCACCGGCGGCGGTGCTTCTCTGGAATTCCTGGAAGGCCTGGAGCTCCCGGGCATTGCTTGTCTGGAAGACAAGTAATTTCAGAAAAACTATGTGGGGGCGTGATCGCCCCCACCACCAACTTTGAAAATACACATCGGATACCGATGTCACATATAAGGAGAAATATTATCATGAATCGCAAATACCGTAAGACCGTCATTGCCGGCAACTGGAAAATGAACAAGACCCCCTCCGAGACCAAGGAGTTTATGAATCAGCTGAAGACCATTATGCCTAAGGGCCGTTGGTGCGATGTAGCTCTGTGCGTGCCCGCTGTCTGCATTCCTGCAGCTGTCCGTGCAATGCGTGATACCCGCGTGGGCATCGGTGCAGAAAACTGCAACGCAAATGCCAGCGGTGCCTACACCGGTGAGATTTCTACCGGTATGCTGGTGGATGCCGGCTGCAAGTATGTTATCATCGGCCACTCCGAGCGTCGCGCTATGGGCGAGACCGATGCCGATGTCAATGCAAAGGTTCTGGCTGCTCTGGAAGCAGGTCTGACCCCCATTATGTGCTGCGGCGAAAGCCTTGAGCAGAGAGAAGCCGGCATCACCGATGAGTGGATCGCTATGCAGATCAAGCTGGGTCTGGCCGGCGTGTCCGAGGATAAGATCCGCAAGGTCGTGATTGCTTACGAGCCCATCTGGGCCATCGGCACCGGCCGTACCGCTACTCCCGAGCAGGCTGAGGAGGTTTGCGAGAACATTCGTGCTGTGGTGCGCAAGCTGTACTCCTCCAAGAATGCCCGCGCCATCTCCATTCTGTACGGTGGCTCTATGAACGAGAAGAACGCTTTCGAGCTGCTGGCTCAGCCCGACATTGACGGCGGCCTGATCGGCGGTGCCTCTCTGGTGCCTGAAAAGTTCGTGCAGATCATCGAAGCTGCCAACCAGCCCACTGTGTAAGACAATCCATGGAGCAGCTTTACGGCTGCTCCATGTTCTTTTTGGGAGGTGTCAATTATGGTATCAACCAAATATCCCATTGTTTTGATCCATGGTATGATGGCCAAGGATTTTCCCTTTTGGCACGCCTTCCGTGGCATCTCCGGCTTTTTAAAAAAGCAGGGAGTGACGGTTTATGTCACCAATCAGGACGGTGTGGGCGGCATTGAGACCAATGCCCAACAGCTGAAAGAGGAAGTTTTGCAGATCCTGCAAAAGGAAAACTGCGAAAAGGTAAACCTCATTGCCCATTCCAAGGGCGGTGTGGATGCCCGTTATATGATTTCCTGCTTAGATATGGCACCTCATATTGCCTCCTTAACCACCCTGTCCACACCTCATCACGGCTCGGGGCTTAGTGCCCGTTTGCTGAAAATGCCTGCATTTATGGCAAAAACCGTGGCGTTTTTTACAGACATTTTCTTCCGGCTTTTGGGTGACCGACAGCCGGATATTATGCAGCTGGGCAGGGATCTGACCCCGGAGGCAATGGCGCAGTTCAATGAAATTGCGCCCAATATGCCCGGCGTTTATTATCAAAGCTTTTCCTCCACATCCCCGGATAAAAAGGCATTTATTCTTTCGGTGCCCTATCAGATTTCCCGTTACTGCGAGCAGGATGACACGGACGGAATGGTATCCGTCAAATCCAGCCAATGGGGAAACTACCGGGGCAGTGTGGGTGGAAATGTGGACCATTTTCAAATGGTTGGTGTGTACGGTTCGGAGAAAAAGCTCACCGGCGTGGGGCTGTTTTACCTGCACATTATACAGGAATTAAAGGCTATGGATTTTTGAGAGGAGGGACATCCGTGCAGACCCGTATTTTATCAACGAAAGACAGCAATACGATTGCTGTTGCTGCAGAAATTATTAAAAGCAACGGTCTGGTGGCCATCCCCACAGAGACCGTTTACGGCTTGGGAGCCAATGGTTTGAGTGAAGAGGCCGTGGCAAAGATTTTTGTTGCCAAGGGTCGTCCTCAGGACAATCCTCTGATTCTCCATGTGGCGCAGCCCCGGGACATTGAAAGATTCTGCCGGGATATTCCCAAAGCCGCCTACGCGCTGGCGGATGCCTTTTGGCCCGGTCCCTTGACAATGGTGCTTCCGGTGCATCCTTGTGTGCCCAAATGTACAACAGCAGGACTGCCCACAGTGGGGGTCCGCTGCCCGGATAATGATGTGACCCGGCAAATTATCGCCCTTGCAGGCGTTCCCATTGCCGCTCCGTCAGCCAATATTTCCGGCAAGCCTTCTACCACCACCGCAGAGCATGTGCTGCACGATCACGACGGCAAGCTGGATTTGATCGTAGACGGCGGCCCTTGCCGTGTTGGCGTGGAATCCACCATTGTGGACCTGACCGAGGCGCGCCCCCGGTTGCTTCGTCCCGGTGGAATTACTCCGGAGCAGCTGATTGCCGTTTTGGGGGATCTGGTGGTGGATAAGGCTGTTACCGCGCAGATCGACAAGGACGAAGTGGTAAAAGCACCCGGAATGAAATACAAGCACTATGCGCCCCAAAGCGATGTGATTATCGTCTCCGGTTCCCGGGAAAAGGCCGCGGAATATATCCACCGGCATTACAAGGAAAACGACAGAGTGCTTTGCTTTGAAGAGGAATTGCCTCTGTATTCCGATTGCAAGCCCCTGGCCTACGGCAGGGAAGGGGATGTTTCCACTCTGTCGGCAGGTCTGTTTGCCGCACTGCGAGAGCTGGATGATCCCGGTATTGGCATAGTGTATGCCCGTTGCCCTGAGGGCGGCGGTGTGGCCTATGCGGTGCAGAATCGGCTGAAAAAAGCGGCGGCCTTCCGGATCGTGAATGCGGAGGTCGAGGTATGATTATCGGAATTACCGGTGGCACCGGAAGCGGCAAAAGCACCCTGCTTGCACTGATTGCACAAAAACAGGGCTTGGTGCTGGATTGCGATGCCATTTATCATCACTTGCTTCAAACCGACAAAAAGCTGCTCCAAAGTATTGAAGCTGTCTTTCCCGGCACAGTTCAAAACGGCAGCCTTGACCGGAAAAAGCTGGGTGCCATTGTGTTCAACAATGAAGCGGCACTGCAGGAACTGAATTGCATCACCCACGCCGCGGTGAAAAATGAAGTTCTGCGGCTTTTGGAAAACAAACCGGAGCTGGCCGCTATTGATGCCATCGGTCTTTTTGAGGGGGAATTGGATAGCCTCTGCAATGTGACCGTTGCCGTCACTGCTCCCAAAGAAGACCGCATCCGGAGGATTATGACCCGGGACGGCATTTCGGAAGAATATGCCCAAAACCGAATCAACGCCCAACACAGCGACGAGTGGTTTGTTTCCAAGTGTGACTATGCTTTGGAAAATGACGGTACAGCCGAAGAATTTCGAGCAAAATGTATTGCCTTTTTGCGCCAAATCGGTATAATATAAGAAAAAACCAAAGGAGAATGTTTATGACCAACGAAGAACTGCGTGAGTCCCTTTTGATGGCCCCTAAGAACGGATATACTCGTATCAATGCCCAGCAGCGTGCGGAAATGGAAAGCTACTGCAAGGCGTATATGGCCTTTATGGATGCCTGCAAGACCGAGCGGGAGGCTACTGCTTGGGCCGTTGCCGAGGCGGAAAAGCTGGGCTTTAAGGCCCTGCAGGAGGGAATGTCCGTCAAACCCGGCGATAAGATTTACCTGAACAATCGGGGCAAGTCCATTATGCTGGCTGTGATCGGCACAGAGTCTCTGGCTTCCGGCATCAATATCTGCGCTGCCCATGTGGATTCTCCCCGGATGGACCTGAAGCCCAATCCTCTGTACGAGGATTCCGAAATTGCTTACTTCAAGACCCACTACTATGGTGGCATCAAGAAGTACCAGTGGCCCACTGTGGAGCTGGCTCTGCACGGTGTGGTGTGCAAGAAGGACGGCACTACTGTGACCGTCAACATCGGTGAAGATGCAGGCGATCCCGTGCTGATGGTATCCGACCTGCTGATCCATCTGTCTGCCGATCAGATGCAAAAGACCGCTGCCAAGGTCATCGAAGGCGAGCAGCTGAATGTGATTTTGGGCACCGAGCCTCTGGAGGGCGAGGGCAGCGATCTGGTGAAGCTGCACATTATGAAGCTGCTGAACGAAAAGTACGGTATGGTGGAGGAGGATTTCCTCTCTGCGGAGCTGAATGTGGTGCCCGCTGCCAAGTGCCGTGAGGTGGGTCTGGACCGCAGCCTGATTTCCGCCTACGGTCACGATGACCGGGTCTGTGCTTATGCTGAGCTGGTTGCATTGTTCGGTCTGGAAAATCCCAGAAAGACCGCAATGTGCATTCTGGCCGACAAGGAAGAGATCGGCTCTGTGGGCGTTTCCGGTATGCAGAGCGAGGCCTTTGAGTACTTCGTGGAGACTCTGTGCGATGCCCAAAATGTGAAGCTGAAGGATTGCCTTGCCGCTTCCTTCTGCCTGTCTGCGGATGTTTCCAATGCCTTCGATCCCAATTTCGCAGAAACCTGCGACCGTCGGAACAATTCCCGTCTGAATTACGGTATTTCCATCTGCAAGTACACCGGTTCCCGGGGCAAGGGCGGTGCATCCGATGCCTCTGCCGAGGTGATGCGCCATATTCGCAAGACCTTTGACGATGCCGGTGTCATCTGGCAGATCGCAACTCTGGGCAAGGTGGATCAGGGCGGTGGCGGTACGGTTGCTGCATATATGGCAAACCGGAATATTGACACGGTGGATGCCGGCGTGCCCGTTTTGAGTATGCACGCACCTCTGGAGCTGGTTTCCAAGCTGGATTGCTATGAAACCATGCTGGCCTGCAAGGCGATTTATCTGGCATAATGATTTTGGCGGTCTGTTGCAGCAGACCGCCTTTTCTTTACAATTCTTCTATTTACTTTTTGCGTTTGTGATGGTACAATAAATGGCACAGACAAAACGCAGGGAAGGGGGGCAAAAAATGCGTGAGATCTGGCACGAATTTAAAAACTTTTTCCGCAAGGGCGATATTGTATTGCTGATTTTTTGCCTTGTGACCTCTGTATTTGGCTGCGCGATGGTAGCCAGTGCCACCAATGCTGCAAAATTCGAAGGCTCTACCCGTTACATTGAGATTCAGATTCTCTGTACCCTGATCGGTGTGTTTGCATACATAGTAATGTCTTCTATCGATGTGAGTATTTTTACGGAGCGACGGATTTTGATCACCGCCCTAACCGTGGGCTTTTTGCTGCTGCTGATTCCCTTCGGTACGGATAACAATACCGGCAACAAGAGCTGGATCCCCATTCCCGGTATCGGTGTCCATATTCAGCCGGCAGAAATCTGCAAAATTTTCTTCATTATGATTATGGCATCGGTGATGGCGGCCCACCAAAACCGGATTTCCGCCTTCCGTTCTGTTGTGCATATGGCGGTATATGCGGGTATCATCTGCCTTGTGAATCTACTGGTTTCCAGTGACTTGGGCGTGACGATGATCTTTGTGGCGATTTTTATCGGAATGTTCCTGTCCTGCGGTGCACATCTGGGCTGGTTTTTCGGTGCAGCAGGCGTGATTGGAGCGATATTCCCTGTTCTTTGGAGTAAATTCTTTTCGGAAGAGCAGCGCAACCGTATTATGGTTATTTTTGCCCCGGAGAAAATTGACCCCACCGGTCTGGATGAGCGGTGGCATACCACCCAAAGCTTAAATTCTCTCACCGGAGGCGGTATGTTCGGGCAGGGTTGGTTTAACGGAAACCGCACGCAGGGCGGTCAGCTGTTTGCCCAGCATACGGACTATATTTTTGCATCGATCGGTGAGGAATTGGGCTATGTGGGCTGTATGGTCGTGATCGTATTGATGATGGCCATCATTATCCGCTGCATTGTTGTGGGCAACCGGAGCAAGGACTATCTGCGGAGAATGGTTTGCTATGGCGCGGCCTTTGCACTGATGTTCCAAGTGATGATTAACATCGGTATGTGCATTGGCGTGATGCCCGTTATCGGCCTGACCCTGCCGCTGATCAGCTACGGTGGCAGCTCCATTATCGCAACCTATACGATGCTTGGTTTGGTTTCCGGCATCCATGCCCGTCCGGCACCGCCCACCCACGAGCGGTACATCCGCGCTCCCTTGTAAAGTATAAAAAAGCACCGCCAAGCGGTGCTTTTTTATATCTTTTTCTCGTAAGCCAGACGGTCGCTGCCGTTTTGAAGCACAATGCCACAGTACAGAAAGCCGTTTTTTGTCAGAATATGCTGCATCCGTTTGTTGCTTTCGTGGGTATCGATGCGCAGAGAATAAAAGCCCCGGGATTTGCAATAATCCTCTGTCAATCGAAATGTGACGGATGCCAAACCCATCCCCCGGAATTCCGGCGCAATGGCGATGCGATGGACAACGGCGTAGGGTTCGTCAGATTTCCACTTGCCCCGGATTGCCGGATAGGAAGGATCTCCGTCAAAGCCCAGATACAGATAGGCTGCGATTTTTCCGTCGACTTTTACCACATAGCCCAGCTTTTCCCGGATGTCGCTGCGGATCGTTTCCGGGTTGGGAAAGCTGTCATCCCATTGCACAAAACCCTGCTGTCGCTGAAAATCCCGTCCGGAGCGAAGAATCTCAAGTGCCCGGTCAAAATCCTCAGACCGAGCAAGCGTCAGTTCGTATTTTTCCATAGTCAGGGGTCCAGCAGATCCAAAATTTCGTCCAGCATATCTTCCAGCTGCTCGTGCTCGTCTGCCCAGAGATCGTATTCTTCGCTTTCCATATTTACAGGCTCACGGGTATCCAGCTCGGCAATCTGCGCCTCTAAAGCAGCCTTCTGCGCCAGCAGATCGCTGGCCGGGTCAAATTTGATCATTGCCATTGTGCTACCTCCTCAGGTTTTTTATCATTATACCACCGATTTTCATCCAATACAATATGGATTTTTGCCCATAGATGCGCTATAATAAATTGGAAAGGTGGGTTTTTTGTGAAATACCGCAAGGATAAATACGGAAATGAAATCTCTGCGCTGGGCTTTGGCTGTATGCGCTTTCCCCGGAAAAACGGTGCCATCGATATGGCGGAAACGGAAAAGGAATTGCTGGCGGCAATTGATGCCGGTGTGAACTATTTCGATACCGCTTATATCTACCCCGGCAGCGAGGCCGCACTGGGTGAAATTCTTGCTAAGAACAATGTCCGGGAAAAGGTGTACATTGCCACCAAGCTGCCCCACTATCTGATTAAATCCCGGGAGAAAATGGAAAAGATTTTTGAGGAGCACCTGAAACGGCTGAAGACCGACTACATAGACTATTACCTGATGCATATGCTTACCGATGTGCAGACTTGGGAAAGCCTGAAGAAGCTGGGCATTCTGGAATTTTTGGAGGAGAAGAAAAAGTCCGGTGCCATCCGGCAAATCGGCTTTTCCTACCATGGCAACACAGAAAAGTTTATCCAGCTGGTGGATGCCTATGACTGGGATTTCTGTCAGATTCAGTATAACTACATGGACGAGCACTCCCAGGCCGGTCGCAAGGGCTTGCAGTATGCCTATAATAAGGGCTTGCCGGTGGTGATTATGGAGCCTCTTCGGGGTGGTAAGCTGGTAAATCGGCTGCCCCAGCAGGCACTTACGGAGTTTGAAAACTATCCCATCCGGCACACGCCGGCTCAGTGGGCGTTGCGCTGGCTGTGGGATCAAAAGGAAGTTACCTGCGTGCTGTCCGGAATGAATTCGATGGAAATGCTGACGGATAACATCAATACCGCCTCCACAACGGAAATCGGAGAGCTGGGAGAAGGGGAGCAGGCAATGCTTGCCCGGGTGCTTTCCGCCATCAATGCCAAAATGAAAGTGGGCTGCACCGGCTGCGGATATTGTATGCCCTGTCCCAAGGGTGTGGACATTCCCGGTATGTTTGCTGCCTACAATCTGCGGTATTCCGAGGGTAAATTCAGCGGTCTGAAGGAGCATTTTATGTGCAGTGCTGCCCGTCGGGATTCTACAGCGGTTTATAATTGCATCGGCTGCGGCAAATGCGAGAGCCATTGCCCTCAGCATATCCCCATCCGTCAGGAACTGAAAAATGCTTCCAAGGAGCTGGAGGGACCCATCTATCGCACCGCCCGGAAGGTCGTGGAGCTTTTCAAGCTCTATGGATAGGGAGGAACAAAGATGGATATTGCAGGAAAGATCATTGGCTGGATTGTATCCTTCGGGTGTGCAATTCTGTTTTATTCGATCGGTGTATACGCACAGAAACGGGAAAAGCCCATGTGGTTTTGGTCCGGCAGACCGGTAGATGATGCACAAATCACAGATGTCAGGCAGTATAACCGGGAAAACGGTGTGATGTGGAAATTGTATTCTCTGTGGTATGTGGCGGCAGGTGTGGCGGAGATTTGGAGCGAAATTGCCTATTTGATTATCCTTGTGCTGAGTGTTACAGCAGGCCTTGCTATTTTGATTCGGTCTTACAAGGGAATTCTTAATAAGTATACTGTGTGATAAGTTAAAGATCCGACACCCTGATGGGTGTCGGATTTTGCTTATATTCTATACTGCAGCAGGTGTTTTCTTTGCAAGCAGCTTGCGAATCACTTTGTACAGACAGTAAAAACCGATCACAAAGCCAAAATGCACTGCTGTCAGACCCGCAATGTAAATCAGCTGAGTCGGCCAGTAGCCGATAACGGGCTGCAGGGAAAGACGGAACTCCTCAATGGGAGGGACATTGCAGTGATAGAAACCGGCGTAATTGGTTTCCAGCAGTTGGGACATAACAGCGGCAATGACACAGAAAGCAGTCAGAAACAGAACAATCAGCTTGTGTTCTCCGGTGGGCGCGGGGGTGTGGAGGTCCAGTGCCACCATCAGCATAAAGGCCAGCATCGCCAAATTGTGGAACAGTACCGTATGGGCGTCCAGATAATTGGTAAAAAAGCCTTCAATGTTGCCTGCACTGTAAATCAGGCAGGGGTAAATTGCCGTCAGCCAAAAGATCGCGCCGCAGATGGCAGTGCCTACCGCGCGCACCTGCGCGGCATATTTGCCCGTGTAAAAAGCCATCGCAGGCAGCGTGAACAGCAGTAGTGAGCAGAAATGCAGAGGAATGTGATACAGATCATACCCCCGTGAGAAGGATACCGCCTGCTTGCCGATTTCCAGCAGAATCAAAACAACCGCAATAATCTGCACGGGGATCATCCGGATTTTCAGCTCTTTCTTTCCCAGCAGAAGCCGCAGTGCAACACTCAAAATGAGCATAGCGACCATGGCGGGGAGCAGGGTTTTTATGTGCGCAGGTGACCAAAGCTCCATAGAATGGACCTCCTTTTGAACAAAAATGTGTCAAACTTTTCCATTCTCATTATACAAATTTCTACCGCAAAGGCAAATTAAGATTTCCTTAAGCGGTGATTGACGAACACCCCGGGGTGTGCTACAATGACAAAAACTGTGCAAAGCACAGCCGGGAGGATGGAATATATGAAAGAAAAACAAGTAAGAGGTATCAATATCCTCAACCCCGTGGATATTGACAGAGAATACTACCTTAATTCGATCGATTACGCCATCAAGAATAACTATAACCACATCCAGATCAATGGTCCCATTCACAACCTGAAGCGGAGCAATCTGGACGGCATGATGTTCTACAATAAGTACAGCCAATTCAACGGTGAGAAGGATGCGGACTATGTGAAGCACTGCCTGAAGGTGGTCAATGAGGGTCTGGAAAAGTCCCATGCTGCCGGCATCAAGACCTATATGTGGCACCACGAGCTGGAAGTACCCAACGACTTCCGGGATGCCTTCCCTGAAATCGTCAATGAGTATGGCGATGTGGAGGTTTCTCACCCCATTATCAAGGATTTTCTGGAAAACAAAATCCGGGATTTCTTTGCCCAGTATCCTTTGATGGATGGCTTTGTGCTGACCTATTATGAAACCAAGATTCCCCTCCTGCGCCTGAAGGGGCAGAAGATGACCGTCAACGAGATTATGACTTATGTGACGGGTATTCTGTACCGTACCTGCAAGGCGTTAGGCAAGGAGGTCATCGTCCGCACCAACGCCACTACAGAGAAAGACTATCAGATCCTGCTGGAGGCCTACGAAAAGGTGTCCACCGATGATCTGATGATTATGGAAAAGTGGACCCAGTTCGACTGGTCGTTGTCCCTGCCCAGCAATTATTTCATCCGTAACATCAAGAAAAATCCGTTGCTGATGGAGACCGACCTTTTTGGCGAATACTACGGCAAGGGCAGACTCCCCCTAATGCTCAAGGAGCATATTCAGGAGAAGGTGGCATACTGTGAGCAGTATAATTCCATCGGCTATTGCTCCCGGATCGACCGGGGCGGTTTCTCCTCTTTTGGTACTGTCAATGAGGTGAACCTGCATGTGATGAAAGCGGTTCTGGGCGGCTTTGATCTGGAAGAAACGCTGGACAAGTTCTTTGCCGAAAACTATGGCAAGGCCGGTCCTGCCGTGAAGGCTGTGATGGAAAAGACCGAGTGGATCGTCCGCAAGATGATCTTTGCCAACGAGTACTATTTCAGCCAGCTTAGCTGGTTCCCGGACATCAACCACAGCAAGAACCACTTCTATTTTGAACTGATGCGTGAGGATTATAAGATCGCCTCTAACGAATGGTTCGTGCCCGTGGGATATGAGCGCGGTCCCGTGGAGAATATCTTCAATGACCTGAATTATTCCAAGGCTGAAGCTGCCAAGTGTATGCAGGAGATTGAGGCCCTGAAGGGCGTGCTGACAGAAGAAAAATATCAGCAGCTTTATGTGGATTTCAAGAATTTGGAACTGGCATCTGCCTGCTGGCTGGAAATGGCCAACATTTTCTACAACTATGTCCGCTATTTCGACGAAAAGAAGCCGGAATATAAGGCTGCAATGTTCAAGGCGATGGAGGATCTGACCGCTTTGGATGCCAAGGGCAAAGCACTTTTGGGTAAGGAGTTCTACTGCAACTTCATCGACATCAATGCCGAGCGTCGCAATGGCGAAAAGGTGCTGGACTTCATTGCATCCGTTAAGGAGAGTTTTGCTTATGAAGAGCCTGCAAGAGCCGCGTTGGAAGCAGAAAATCTGACCGATTTCGTCCTCTGCGGCAGCGGCTGTGAGGGCCATGAGATCCAAAAGGAAGTCAATTTCAGCGACACAGTGATGGTGGGCGGAGAGCAGGCTCGCATCACCGGCAACAAGCGTGGAATGGAGTGGAGCACCATCACCGCCCACGGCTGGTTCTCTTACAAGCTGAAAATCAAGCCCGGTCAGGAAAATGTGATCTCCGTGGTGGCCGGCAGCTCCACAGATACCCTGAAGATGAAGGTGACCATCGGTGACAAGGAGTGGATTGTTGACCAGCCCAACGAGGGTAAGAATACCTTGGTGTTTAAGTACGCCGCCGGGGCAGATGAGACCAATGTCCGTATCCGTTTCGACAAAATCTCCGGCAATATGCCTATGATGTACAATGTGAAGGTACAGTAATACATCCACAAATATGCCCATCTGTCGCGAAAATGTGACAGATGGGCATTGCTTTTTATTTTGGGGCGTGATATGATACGGGAAAGGACAATCTCCAAGGGGTGGAATTTCTATGGTGCAGGATAATTATCGCAAAATCAAGCTGTTACGGCTGTTGGAACTGCTGCGGCAGGATACGGATGAGCAGCATCCGATGACCACAAGTCAAATCTGTGCCCGGCTGGGACAGATCGGAATTGTCTGCGACCGCAGAACACTCAGTAAGGACATTGCTCTGCTCAATGAGCAGGGGTATGAGATTATGGATACGCCCGTGGGTCACGAAAAGGGCTATTTTGTGGAGGACCGCAGCTTCAGCGTTCCGGAGCTGAAGATATTGATGGATGCGGTGCAGGCGGCCAGCTTCATCACAGAAAAGAAAACCGCCGAATTACTGGAGAAAATTGCCGTACTGGGCGGCAGCCACCGGGCGGAGATCCTGAAGGGCAATGTGGTGAATTTTAAGACCGCAAAGCATTCCAACGAGCAGATTTTTTACAATGTAGATGCCCTTGAGCAGGCCATTGATCGGCAGAAAAAAGTGCTGTTTCGCTATTTTGATCTGAACGAAAACTGCGAGAAGGTCTACCGTCGGGATGGCCATCGCTATGTGGTAGAGCCAATCGCCCTTATTTTCAATGAGGATAACTACTACCTGCTTTGCTACAGCTCCCGGCATCAAAAGACCTCTACCTATCGTCTGGACCGGATGGAGTCAGTAGAGCTGCTAGACGAGTGCATCACAGAAAAAGCATTGGAGCTTAAGAGCGAGATTGCGGATTACACAGAACAGGTGTTTAAGATGTATGCCGGTGATGCAGTGGATATTGTAATTGAGTTTAAGGACAATCTTATTGGTGTGGTGTTCGATAAATTCGGGGAGGATACCAAAATGATGCGTTGTGGTCCGGACAAATGCGTTGCCACCGTTAAAGTGCAGATCAGCCCGGTATTTTGGGGCTGGCTGTTCCAGTTTGCAGGGGAGATGAAGCTCCTCTCTCCGGACAATCTGATCGAGGAATACAAGGCAAGAGCTAAATTAATTATGGGATAAGGAAACCGCCATTGCAGCTGTGCAATGGCGGTTGTTTGTTTATAGAAATGCTGCAACGATGGCCAGCACGCCGATGGCAGTGCAGGCACCGCACAAAAAAAGGCAGGCGGAATTCAGCCCGGTATTCAGACGCGCGGCCAGCTTGACAAGGCGGGGTTCCTTCGGGGTTTCTTCATTTCGGAAATCATGATAAATAATGCGTGCGGTCATTTTGGTTACCTCCTGTGTTTTTTCTTTCTGACCATAGTATAACACAAAAGGAATGAAAAAGCGACAACTATTTTTATAGTTTTACCTAACTGTCGCGATTTTGCGACAGTTAGGAGCGAAAAAGCTCCGCAGGGCAATGCCCTGCGGACGAAAGATGTTGATTTTCAATAAATGCGATGCGTGTTTTTCTTGTTATGCGCTTAATTCCTTGAAGAGTGCCAGAAATTCCTCTTCACATTGGGTGAAGCCGGTAAAAGAGAATTCCGGCTGGGATTGCAGATCCGGGACAGCTGCAAAAATGCTCTCGCCCATCAGGTTGATAAATTCGTGGGCGAGGATGGCGTCATCAATCTCGAAAATCTGGTCGTATTCCGTGGGGGAGAGAGGCTGATCCAAAAATTTTCCCCAGATGCAATTCTGCAGAGGTTCCTCAATTTCCAGATATTTCGGCAGCTCCGCCTTGACGGGGCGGGTCACATCGGAAAGATACGCCTCACTGGCATCGTGGAGCAAGCAGGCCAGCTGCACACGGGGGCTGTAGCTCCGGGCAATGGCCTCCCGGGCGCAGTTGATGCTGTGCTGTCCCACAGAGTAAAAGGTTTTGAAGTGACCGTTTGCCCGACAGAGCATAGAAAGGGCGTGGGCAATGTCGGCGATA
Organism: Oscillospiraceae bacterium; assembly: GCA_015067935.1. Lineage (GTDB taxonomy): Bacteria > Bacillota > Clostridia > Oscillospirales > Oscillospiraceae > Faecousia. Next base: position 33,082 of record SVLL01000011.1, read on the forward strand.
TCGATCAGTGCAGGATTGGGATGCACCGGATCGAACATTTTCTTGGAGCAGGTCATAATTTCACTCATTGGTGTCACCGTCTTTCGCAGTATTTCTATACCCATTATACTCCAAAACATAGCATCATTGCAAGTGTTGTTTTGTGTAGCAAAAAGCCTCCCCGATGGGGAGGCGGTTTTTATTGCTTGTCGTGGAGTTGCCGGGTGAGCTTTTTGGCGCGAGCTTTGTTGAAGGCATAGATGAATACCCATATCACGGCATAGCCTCCTGCAAAGATGGCGGTGAAGATCAGAATGGGCATCAGCTGACGCTCCAGCCAGCCGTTGAGCAGGTATGTGAAAATGTAGGCAATATACAGTGCACCGCCGTGGAGCAGGATCATCGTGGGCAGGGGCAGCTGCTCCTGCTGATAGATGGCGGTCATTCCGGCCGCAATAAAGGCCAGCAGGGTGATGGACAGAATGCCCGTACAGACCTCACCGGGGGAGAGAGCCTCTACGGCACCCACAGCACCAAGAGTGCCATAGATCACGGCAAGCACCATTGGTCCTCCGGCTGCGCAAACAAGACCCCGGAGCAAAAATTCTTTCCCAAATTTCTTCATTTGTTTTCAAACCTCCTTTTAATTTGTGCGAAGCACCGCCGGGATACATATTCCCGGTAACCGCATTTGAATACGGCATCCACCGCACCGCTGTAGGTCACTGCAAAGCGGTCAAGCCGCTTTTCGTTTGCCAGCGTACTTTTGTTGATACGGATGAAAGACGGCGGCAAGCTGCCTTCCAGCTCGTACAGCCGTTGCTTTAAACGGTAGCGGCGGTTTTTGAAATCGATGGCGTAGGTTTTACCGTCCAAAACGGTGATGCACTCTATTTCTGAGATGGAGAGCATCTTAATGTCGTCCTCGGTGTAGCCGGGGATGCGGTCCGTGTGTCTGGAGAGCAGTGCTTCAATCTCATCCACCAGCGCGGTGCGCTCCCGGACGGTCACCACGATTTCCTCATCCTTTTCCGTGTCTATGATTAGCTTGAATTTCATTGGGTCACCTCCGAGAGTAATTATAGCACAGCAAATAAAAAAATGTTGCAAAATACCACAAGCGGTATTTTAAAAGGGTTAAACGGCAGCAGAAAAAATTTTCGAAAAAAAGTTTTGATGATGCGAAAAAGAGAAACAAACCCGGTTTTATATTACGAAAGATGCGTACAGCAACTTATGGATCTGACATTTAATCAGCTTACCGGAAAAAGCGCATCTTGTTAAAGGCACATACAGCAGCATACATCGATCCGGTGCCATTCTGCGGTAACACATAGCTTGTTTCCTTTCGGGGAATGTGCCTTGTTTACAATAAAGATGCGTACAGCAACTTGTGGATCTGACATTTAATCAGCTTACCGGAAAAGGCGCATCTTGTTAAAAGGCACATACAGCAATGTGACTATGAAGACATCAAAAAGATGAAATCCGCCTTGTGCGGGAGTGGTTTCCTCCTGAGTGGGGAGTGTGCCTTGTTTTTTAACTTTTACGATCCTAAGGAGGGATTTTTATGTTGGAATATATGAAAATGGAAGCAAACCATACCTACACGGAAAACGGTGCTGTTACCCATGCAACTACCTACAGTGATTGCCTTGATCTGTTTGCAACCGTCGGTGCGCTGCGCAGAGCCGATGGGCAGGAGATTGTGAAGCGGTTTGTTCGGGCATTTACCGAAAATCCTGACTTGGCGATGAAGACGATTTTCTTCGCCCGTGATGTGCGCGGCGGTCTGGGTGAGCGGAAGGTGTTTCGGGTTTGTATGCAGTGGTTGGCGCACAATGCCTCTGGTACCGTCAGAAAGAATCTTCCCTATGTGGCGGAGTATGGCCGTTGGGACGACCTGCTGTGCCTGCTGGGAACCCCCTGCGAGCAGGATGCTCTGCAGCTGATTCAAAAGCAACTGGCATCCGACCTTGAAGCTATGGATACGGGGGAAGCGGTCAGCCTGCTGGCAAAGTGGCTGCCTTCCGTAAATGCCTCCAATGCGCAGACGGTGGCTTATGCCAAGCGCATTGCCCGTTTCCTCGGTATGACCGATGCGGCATACCGCAAGACGCTGGTGAAGCTGCGCAAGCATATCCGCATTTTGGAGAATAACCTGCGCCAAAAGGACTATACCTTTGACTATGCAAAGCAGCCGTCCAAGGCGATGTTCAAGTACCGCAAGGCGTTCCAGCGCAATGACGGGGAGCGTTACAGCGATTATCTGGGGAAGGTCGCCCGAGGAGAAGCAAAACTGCACACCGGCACGCTGACACCCTATGAGATTATCACACCGCTCCTTCAGAGATATGTCGATGAGCAGGAGGCTTTCGCCATCGACGGGACTTGGAACGCATTGGAGGACTTCACCGGGGATGAAAATGCTCTGGTGGTCATCGACGGTTCCGGCTCTATGTATGGCGGCGGCAATCCCATGCCGGCAACTGTGGCCCTTTCTCTTGGCATTTATTTTGCCGAGCGGAATACGGGAGCCTTCCGCAACCACTTTATTACCTTCTCCACAAGGCCCCGGCTGGTGGAAATCAAGGGGCAGACCATTGCGGACAAGGTGCGCTACTGCGCCGGCTTTAACGAGGTTGCAAATACCAACATCCAGAAGGTTTTTGAGCTGATTCTCGCCACCGCAGTGAAGCATAAGGTGCCTCAGAATGAGATGCCTTCCACGCTGTACATCATCTCCGATATGGAGTTTGACTGGTGTACCGAGAATGCGGAGCTTACCAATTTCGAGTATGCAAAGGGCATCTTTGCCGATGCCGGCTACCAGCTTCCTCGGGTGGTATTCTGGAATGTGGATAGCCGTAATGCCCAGCAGCCCGTGACGCAGAACGAGCAGGGTGTTGCGCTGGTCAGTGGCTGCACTCCGAGAATATTCAATATGCTCAAGAGCGGTATGATGTCGCCTCTTGGTTATATGCTGGAGATTCTCGGCGCAGAGCGATACAAGAACATCGCGGCATAATACTTGAAAAGACAGGCAGCACCTTACAGTGCTGCCTGCTTTTTTTTTGAAAATTTAACCACAAGTTTAATGACAAATCCGAAAAACTGTGCTATAGTACCCCCGGAAAGACAAAAACTACTTTTACAGAAAGGAAAGCAATCATGAGCAACATCAATTTTGCATTGTTCTATATGCGCGAATCTGAAGCCGGCTTCCGTTGCGAAGAATATGGCTTTGCGAAGCACGCTCATTTTCAGGATAAGCAGAATCGGTGTGGTATGATTTTGGGGAGTTAATCCGGGTATCATCCTATCTGAATGGTAAAACGCCGCTTGTCTTGAGTGAGACAGGCGGCGTTGTTGCGTTTGTTTATAGACAGCACATTCAGAATAGGAGGTATTAGAGATGATATTACCCACCATTGATATGGCACGGACCGGTGCCAATATAGTTGCACTTCGGAAGGCGGCAGGCCTTACTGTTCATGATCTGCAGATGGTTTTCGGCTTCAATTCGCCGCAAGCGATCTACAAGTGGCAAAATGGTACAGCCCTGCCCACAGTGGATAATCTGGTTATTCTTGCGGTACTGTTTCATGTCCGCGTTGATGATATTCTTGTCATAAAGCAACCCTGATGCAACTATATGGCTGGGACTGTAATTCGCAGCTTAAAAAGAAAACCGCCGATACGCAAACGAGTATCGGCGGCGTTGATTTTTACTTTCTCTTTTTTATCAGTACGACGGCTGTACCGCCTGCAATAATCACCACAGCGGCTATGATCAGGATAATGACAACACTGTCTGTGCCACCATTCTGGTCCGCAGGAATGATCTGGACGGGTTGGGAGTCCGGTTGGGGAGTGGGCTGCGTCGTGGGAGCAGCAAGCTGACGCTGTTCCTTTTCCCCACAGCGGGTGCAGATCCGTTCTTCTCCATTTTCCACTGCAGTCCACTGGGTGAAGCTGTGACCGGTGGCGGGGATGACCTGTGGGGCAACCAAAATCGCATCACAGTTGGAGCATTTCTTTCCCTCGGTCAGGCCAACATGGGTGCAGGTGGGCTCTTGAGCGGGGAGCAGCTGCTCTGTGTGGCTGGGGCAGAACTTGTTGCCGCAGACATCACAGATGAAATCGTTATTCTTGTCTGTATGGGTCTTCATAGGGATTTCCTTAGTGTCCTGCTTGCCGCAGGTCTGGCAATCCCGACACTCTTTTCCAGCGTGCTCAAAGGTGGCTTCCTCCGCAACATACCAGGCTCCGTATGCGTGGCCAAAGGCCCTCACTGGATTGGTATGGCGAATTTCATTGCAGCGTGTGCAGGTATAGGCTGTATAGCCGGCTTTATCGCAGGTGGCTGGAACCACGGTAACATGCAATTCATATCCGGTACAGTTGAAATGAACCGTTTTCCTATGCAGGGCAAGGGAATCGACCGGATCGTAATAGATGCTGTTCCACTGATCCTCTGTGCCCTTGAACAACACATGCCATACATTGTAAAATGCCTCGATACCGATAGTCCTGACACTGGCGGGCAGAATGACCATCTTGTAATTCTGGGTTTGGTAAAAGGCCCGTTTTCCTACTGTGGTCAGACGGTCCTGAAAACGTACAGTGGCCAGCTTCAAACAAAACTCAAAAGCACTTTCCCCAATGGTTTGCAGACCTTTGCCAAAATGGAGATTGTCCAATTCTTTGCAATAGTAGAAGGCTTTCCGCTGGATGAGTGTGAGACTGTCCGGAAATGTGACCTGCTTGAGATTCTGACAGTATGTAAATGCCTCGGAACCAATGGTCGTCACACCCTTGCCAATGGTAACCTTAGCCAGTGATGCGCAGTTTTCAAAAGCATTTTTCTCAATGGTTTTTGCATTTCCGGGGATGGTGATGGCGGTTAGACTGCTGCAGCCGCTGAATAACTGCTGGCTGATCTGAAGCAGCCCGGCTCCCAGTTGCACATCGGTGAGCGCAGTGCAATTTTGAAAAGCGGCAGCACCAAGTGTGGTGACATTGTCAGGAATGGTGATCTGCTGCAGCGAAGTGCATTTGGAAAAAGCAGAACTGCCAATGTTGAGTACCTTGGGGCCAATTTTTACATTGGTCAAACCGGTACAGCCTGTAAAAGCTCCATTGCCAACGCTGACTACATTTGGACCGATTTCTATTCCGGTCAAACCAGTGCAGCCTGCAAAAGCACCGCCTTTGATCTCTGTCAGTTGCTCCGGAAGGGCGATGCTTGTCAGATTGCGGCAACCACTGAACGCGCTTGAGGAAATTACAGTAAGACTGCGGGGAAGTGTTACACTTGAAAAATTACAGCCCGCAAATGCACCGGTGGGAAGCTCTGTGATCCCCTCCGGAATGACCAGTTGTGTAACGGGTGTATTATTAAAGTGCAAGGTTATATCGCTGCCCATCGGCATAACGCCGGTGGCGATTTTAAGCCAGGAATCCAGGTCGCTGACATATAGGTTTCTTGCAGTTTCAGAGGTGGCCCAAAACGCTCCCTCATCAACAAATGTTACAGTTTCAGGAATGGTGATGTCAGTTAAGGCAGCACACTTTTCAAAGGCGTTTTTGCCGATTGTGGTCACGCTCTTGGGAATGTCAATTTCAATCAACCCGGAGCAGAGACGGAAGGTTTTTTCTTCAATGACGGTCAGACCTGCCGGGAGTTTGACTGTTTCCAGTCTCTCGCATTCTTCAAAAGCGGATTTGCCGATGAATGTCACGGAGTCGGAAATCATAACCTTTTTGAGCATTGTGTATCCCCTGAAGGCAGATTTGGGCAGGGAAGTGATACCGTTTTCGATGATGACGGTTTTGATTTGATATTTCTGTGCGAACCAGGGGGCGGATAGAGTAGAAGGAATGTCACCGGTGCCGGAAATGGTCAAAGTACCGCTGTCGTCCAGAGTCCATGTGATGCTGTCCCCAAATGTTCCGCTGGAGATTACTTCGGCCTGGGCTTTGGTCGGAATAAGACTCAGGAATAGGATGCATAACGCAATTGTGAAAACCATCGCCCAAATATGTGTTCTTTTCATAAGAATCGCTCCTTCTTGTCGGAATTGGGAAACAGGATATAATTACCGCCTTACTATATATAACGATCCAACAAGGCAAAAATGGACATCTTTTGGAAAATTTTTTTATTTTTTGCAGCGGAATTCGCCTATTACAGCCCGGCACATTGGGGACGGACCGCTGCGGTGGATTCGGCAAAATGGGAAAAGGGAATGAGATTTTAATAGAATCCTCAAAATGGACGGTTTATGGTGCGGTGAAATGAACCGATGATCTCTTGAATGCCATCGATAGAGGAGTAAATTCCATTATTTTTTTCTAACTTTTTATGTCCCAAATAGTCCATTATTCCCCAATTATTTGGAAAAATTCAACGTGCAGA
>SVLL01000012.1 GCA_015067935.1 Oscillospiraceae bacterium
GTCCACCTGTTCCCATTCCGAACACAGAAGTTAAGCTCATTTGCGCCGACAATACTTGGCGGGCGACTGCCCGGGAAGATAGGTAATGCGAACACACCAACCTCCGTCAGAAATGACGGAGGTTTTTTCTTTTATAGGTACTAAGGTGCAGATAGTAGCTTTAATATGTCTTTGATTTGCACACAGTGTGTCCAAATATAATCCTTGTATTTGTTTACAAATAATGGTACAATTGTGTGTAGCATATGAACTATTCTTTTCGATGGAGGTATGTATTATGAAAAAACTTTGTACTGCACTTATTGCCATTGCTCTTGTAGTGCTGTGCTTGTTTGCGCTGCCCACAAAGGCAAACGCGGCTGATGCCGCGTATAAAGGCAAATGCGGCGACAATGTAACCTGGGAGTTACATAGCGATGGTACGCTGGTTATCTCCGGTTCGGGCTCGATGTATAACTTTACTAAGTGGGGAATGCTTGGCTTTTTTGGTTTTGAGGCACCATGGGAGGCTTGTAGCAATCGTATTAGAAGTGTTGTCATCAGTGAGGGTGTAACGAGCATTGGCGAGGGTGCCTTTTGGGGCTGTGCAAATTTAACCACTATGTCGATTCCTAAAAGTGTTAGATACATTGGTGATGCCGCATTTGAAAATTGCACAAGTCTAAGGGATGTTTATATTGCAGATTTGGCAGCGTGGTGTGCAATTGACTTCTATGATTTTGATTCAAATCCTATGTATCAGGCGGAAAACCTATATGTAAATGGAGAACCGGTGACGGAGCTTGAGATTCCCACAAGCGTGAAATCAATTCAGGAGTTCGCATTCTATTCCTGTGAGAGCTTGAACAGTGTTACCATTCCTACTGGAGTGACGGCAATCGGTGAGCGCTCCTTCGCGTCTTGCACCAATTTGACAAAAATACAAGTTGCAGCTGGCAATGTTTACTATTCCAGTGATGCGCAAGGCGTTTTGTACAACAAAACGAAAACGGTTTTGATTCAGGCTCCGGGTGCCCTTACATCCTGCGTGATTCCCAACGGAGTAACGGAAATTGGAGAATATGCATTCCGTTCCTGTGCCAGCCTGCGCACCGTTACAATTCCGGAAAGTGTGACCGATATTGGCGGCTACGCCTTTAACTACTGCCACGGATTGCGGGGCGTGTATATTTCAGATCTGGCGGCTTGGTGTAGAATTAATTTTGGCAGTTTCAGTGCCAACCCGCTGAACTATGCCAATATTCTGTATGTGAATAACAAGGCAGTTACAGAACTTGTGATTCCGGAAGGAATCACTGAGATCAAGAATTTTGCGTTCTTTAACTGCAAGAGCCTAACGGGTGTGACCATTCCGGAGGGTGTTACCGATATTGGCGACAAGGCATTTTACAACTGCCTGAATGTGACAAGCGTTACCATTCCGGTCAGCATGAAGAATATCGGAGAGGAAGCCTTTTATAACTGCGTTGCCTTGGAAAAAGTATTTTATTGTGCTGGTAACATGGCATGGGAGGCAATCAATGTTCACAGTTCCAATACCTACTTGTTGAACGCCGTCATAGACCACGATTGGGACGGATATGTCTGCAGGATTTGCGGTTACGAGCGCGTGGACGAGAGCCTGGTATACTATGGCGCACCTTCTCTGAGTTTTCAGGATTATATTGGTATGCAGATTCTGATCCGCAATGGGGATGTTTCCAAATATGACAGTGTGTATGTAATTGCGGAGCAGGAGACTCCCAACGGCATCGTGAAAACCAAGCTGGAGGGAATCCCGTTCTATGGGGCGTATCAGGTCTTTGATCATCAGGTGGTGTCCTGGTCTATGACCGAGGATGTAACGATGATTCTGTGCGGCGAAGTGGACGGTAAGGTCTATAGGGGTGCAACTTTGACCGGTTCGGTGCAATCCTTGGCTATGCAGATGATTCTGAAGTATGCTGCCAGCGATGCGGATAATTGCCGGGTGCTGGTGGATATGCTAAACTACGGCGCGGCGGTGCAGAGCTTGTTTAACTACAACGCTGACAAGCTGGCAAACGCGGAATTGGGTGAGCTTGCTGCCTTTGGTACTGCGGAGAAGCCTGCCTTTGCCGCAACGAATGTCATTGCCGGCACCGGTAAGGTAAAGGTGCTGGTCGATAATATCAGCCTGCAATCCAAGGTGGAGATCCAGCTGCTGTTTTCTGCGGATATTTCCGCCTACACGGCCAAGGCTACTGTGAACGGCAGCGAAACGGTAGTTATTCTGGATAAGACTTCTTATGCAGAGTATGGTTGGACGCTGCTGCGGGTGCCTATCAAGGCCAATCAAATGCGGGATACCTTTACCGTTGCCTTGTACGATGCCGATGGTAACCCGGTCACGCAGGTGTACAATGTGAGTGCGGAGGGGTATGCCACCGCCCGCCTGAACAGTACCTACCATGCCTTGGATGTGGCATTGATGCGTTACGGCGATTCTGTAAAAAAGCTATGACAAGGAAAGGAGAAAGAATATGAAGCATTCCTTTGAAGAACCCAGCATGGAGATCATCCGGTTTGCTGTGGAGGATACCATTACCGTTTCCGGCGTGCGTGGGGGCGGAGCTATTTCCGGATTTGATGAGGTGGAACCGAATCGGCCGCCGATACCGACTCTTTTCCCTCCCTGCATTGCGTCGTAAGAATATTGTGTGGGCAGAAGGAGAAATCCTTCTGCCCACTACTTTTATGGTTGTAAAATCTGCTTAAGTGTTGTATAATGTATAAGTTAAAGAATATGTAAACGGAGTTGCGGTTATTATGGAGCATAACACCTTAGAACTTCAAAAATATATTGTTCCCGGGAAACGGGTGCATCTTATCGGCATCGGCGGCGTTTCTATGCGTCCGCTGGGTCTGGTGCTGCAGGGTATGGGGCTGATCGTTTCCGGCTCTGATATGAATTCCTCTGTGTCCACCGATGAGCTGATCGCCAAGGGTATTCGGGTGGAGATCGGACACCGGGCAGAGAATGTGGATGGCTGCGATTGTATCATCCGTACTGCTGCGGTTCACAACGACAATCCGGAGATCGCAAGAGCCCGGGCATTGGGCATTCCCGTGTTTGAACGGGCGCAGGCTTGGGGCATCATTATGAGAGCCTACAAGAATGCAGTGTGCATTTCCGGAACCCACGGTAAGACGACTACCACCTCTATGGTGGCGCATATTCTGATGGCTGCCCGGATGGACCCTACTGTGATGATCGGGGGCTTCCTGCCCCTGCTGCAGGCAGGACATCGGGTAGGCGAAGGCGATACCATCCTGCTGGAAAGCTGTGAGTATTGCGATTCTTTTTTGAATTTCTTCCCCACGCTGGCAGTGGTCCTCAATATTGAGGCAGACCATCTGGACTATTTTAAGGACCTTGCGGATGTGGAAAAATCCTTCCGTGCCTTTGCGGAGCTGTCCACCGGCGGCATTCTGGCAAACGGTGATGATGTCAATACCGTGGAGACCCTCGCAGGCCTTAATGCGGTTACCTTCGGCTTTGGCAAGGAAAACCGTATTCAGGCGGCCAATGTGTCTGAGGATTGGCGCAGCTTTGATGTGGTCTGCGACGGGGAAACCTATTGTCATTTGGAGCTGGCGGTTTACGGTCAGCACAACGCCGCCAATGCTCTTGCAGCGGCCGCAACGGCTTGGATGATGAAAATCCCCGGGGATGTGGTGGAATCGGGTCTGGCGACCTTCACGGGCGCAGGACGCCGTCTGGAGTTCAAGGGAACCTATAATGGCGCAGATGTGTATGATGATTATGCCCATCATCCCGGCGAACTGGCAGCTACTATCAAGGCTGTGGGCACTATGGGCTACAAGCGGATAATTTTTGCCTTCCAACCCCACACCTATACCCGCACCAAGGCATTGTTTGACGATTTTGTGGCAGAGCTGAAGAAGCCTGACATTGTGGTTTTGGCGGAAATTTATGCCGCCCGGGAGAGAAATACCGTGGGTATTTCCTCTAAGGATCTGCTGGACCGGCTGGATGGGGGCTATTACTGCGCTACTCTGCCGGAGGTCACGCAGAAATTGCAGGAGCTGGCACAGCCCGGGGATATTATCCTGACGGTGGGTGCCGGTGACATCTACCGTGCCGGTGAAGCAATGCTTAATCAGAAATGAGGAAGTAATATGAAAAAGTTGAGTGTATGTGTCCTGTTCGGCGGCATCAGCCCGGAGCACGAGGTTTCGCTGCGCTCTGCGGAGTTTGTACTGAACAGCTTGGATGTGGAAAAGTTTAATATTTATCCCGTTGGCATCACCAAGGAAGGTGAGTGGATTCGCTATGGGGGAACGGACTATTCCCTGCTGCCCACCGGACAGTGGAAGGACCATCCTGACAATCGTCAGGCGGCTATATCCCCCGTCCGCGGTCAGGGTCTGCTGACCTTCGAGGGAGATTGCGTGGTGCGGGAAGGCATCGATGTGGTTTTCCCCGTGCTCCATGGCGAAAACGGCGAGGATGGCGCAATGCAGGGTTTGCTCCAAATGGCTGGCATTCCCTATGTGGGACCCCATGTGTCTGCCTCTGCGGTGGCGATGGATAAAACGCTGACCAAGCTGGTGGTGGATCAGGCGAAGATCCGTCAGGCAGCGTGGATGCTGGTGCGCAGCGCGGATGTGGCCAATCGGCTCAGCTGGGTGCTGGATCGGGTCGAGAATCAATTCTCCTATCCCGTATTTGTTAAGCCTGCCGGGACCGGGTCTTCTGTGGGCGTTTCCAAGGCCTCTGATCGGTCGGCATTGGAAAATGCCATTGTGAAAGCATCTGCCTATGACAAGAAGATCCTGGTGGAAGAATTCATCTCCGGCCGTGAGGTGGAGGTCGCAGTGATGGGCAATGACAATCCTGTGGCGTCCATTTGCGGCGAGATCGACTCCGGTGCGGAATTTTACGATTACGATGCAAAATATGTTACCGATACCTCTGTGGCTTATATTCCTGCCCGTATTTCCGATGAGGTCGGGGAGCAGGTACGGGATGCCGCCGTGCGGATCTATTCTGCCATCGGCTGTCAGGGGTTGAGCCGGGTGGATTTCTTTGTGACCTATGAAGGGGATGAGGTGGTCTTTAATGAGATCAATACCCTGCCCGGATTTACTTCTATTTCTATGTTCCCCAAGCTGTTTGCTGCCAGCGGCATCCCGGCGCAGGAACTGGTGGAGCAGCTGTTGCAGCTGGCTATGGAGGCGTAAAAGGTGACACACAAGGTATTACTTTCCATTACGGGAACGCAGACCTACGCGGATCAGGAGCCGGATACCATCGAACTGGTGACGGAGGGCACAATGGTGTTCACCAATGGCGGTTGGGATATTTCCTATCAGGAAAGCGAGCTGACCGGACTTGCCGGTGTGACCACTACCTTTCGGGTGGAGCCGGACAAGGTGACCTTGGTCCGCACCGGGCCGCTGCGTTCAACTATGGAATTTCGGGTGGGACAGCCTCACGACAGCCTTTATGAGATGGAATTCGGGGCGTTGATGCTTACGGTGACCACCCGGCATATGTTTTTTGATATTTTGCCGGAGGGCGGCTGTATCGATTTGCTGTACGATATTGAGATCGAAAAAGCGGAGGCCGGTCAGGTGGAGTACCATCTGGATATTCGTTCAATTGATTAAAAAAAGACTGCTGCGCATGCAGCAGTCTTTTTGTTTGAGGTTAGCCTTGAATCCGGACTATGATGGCGTCCCGGGCTTCGTAGGAATAGGTGGTCATAAAGCTCTCGTTTTGCAAAGTGCCGGTCTTTTTGTCGTAGATGGCTCTGTAAAGTTCCACTACGCAGCCCTGCTGACCGGGATCCAGCAGCTGATCGTTTATATAGCCGCCCGGATTATTGGGAAGCATCACATTGTACAGCTTGCCGGGTTCAATGGTTTCTTTGACCTCAACGGTGATCTCAGAGCGATAGTTCCGGTGTCAGTGCCCTCAATACGGATCCGCAGCTCGTTTTCTACCACCTCAGCACAAATGCGGATGGGAGTCGAATTGGAGTTGCGGAATTGGAAATTCTTGCCGGCATCCACATAGGCATCCAAGCCCACAGGGGCAAAACCGGGTGCGTAGGGATGGCTGTGCCATTCCAGAATCTCCAGCTCAGCAGCAAGCACACTAACATATAGAGCACTGGCAACCTGCGTCACGCCACCGCCCATAGTCAGGACATTTACACGCCCCTGCAGGGCCATAGCTTCCACATAGCCATTCTCGGAAACCAGTGCACCCAACAGATCGTTGAAGGAGAAGGTTTCACCGGCCTTCAGGAACAAGCCGTTCAGTGCCAGACAAGCGGTGCTGACATTTTTGTTCCAAGCCTCATCGGTTCCCAAAGATATGTTGTAGCTTCCCAAGGTGTCTTTGAAGCGTGTGTTGTTGATGAGCTCCTGCGTGATCTTCGGTTCCAGGTAGCGAAGCTGAATGGTAATGGTCTCGCCGGGGGCTGCCTTGGCAATACGGTCCTTGACCTCATTCAGGTGAAAACCGTAACCGTAGACCTCGGGGATGACCTCAGAGGTGAGCGGATCGGTTCGGGCATCGATAGGCTCCATACACAGATCGTTATAGTAGCTCATCAGCTCAGCTTCCAGAGATTCGGGCTGCCGTACGGGGCAATCACCCACTACTTCAAATGTACCGATATTATAGCATTCCAGCACCTGCTCATACAGTTTCCGGATATCCAGATCGTACTCCGGTGTGCCCAGCTTAATTGTCAAAGTCTGGTGGCCCTTGTTGGTGTCGACTACGGGACCGACTGCGGGAACAGGGGGCTTGGCTCCGGTCAGGGTAAACTCAGTTTGCGTCAGGGAAGTGCTGAACTTTGCACCCAACTCGTTGATCTGGCTTTGGATATAATCAAAGTCAAGATTCAAATGGTCCGTCAGAGGAATGCTTACGGAATTGGCAAGGGCATAGTTCTTAGCCTGCTCCCGTTCGGAACGGCTGCCGGTGCGGCCGTAATTATAGGCTGCTTCTGCCACCGCCCGGAAATCCAAATCCGCACCGGTATATGCAGGGGAGAGGCGGATTCTTTCGCCTAAAACCTCCACATACATAGATTGGGTACTGTACTTGTCGCCTACAGCAGCCTCCAGTGCATCTATTGCTTCCTCAACGGTCATACCGCCCAGCTTTACACCGGCAGCCTCCACGCCCTTGAGGATCCGCCCGTCATCGCTGGGGACTGCCACCATTGAGTAGATCATAACAAAGGCGGCGATCAGCAACACGGCAGTGACGGAGGCAAGGCAGGCCACGGTGATTTTCTCCTTGCGGGTCATATACCATTTTTGGGTCTGCTTGCGTCGGGGATTGACGGACTGCTGACCGTTCTGCACCGGCACGCGCTGGGTCATATCCTTGCTGGGGCGTGCACCATTGCGGCTATTGGTTCTACGATGATCGTTAATAGTAATCTCTCCTATCTGTCAGCGGCTTGCGCCGCGCGCAGCTGTTTCGGTTCTGAGGATATTGTAGCACATTTTGCAAAAAATGCAATGTTAATTCCTTGCAAAATCACCCTTGCTGACAGCAGAGCCGATATTTTTCCAGAAAAACCTTGGTTTGCTTCAGACTGTCCACGCCGGTGCTGAGCTTCAGTCGGAGCGTAGGCTGCTTGGCACTGGCCACCAGCTGAATACGCTTCGCGTAGCCGGGATCGTTGATCAATCGGCTGATGGCGTCAAAATTCAACTCGGTCATAGTAATTTGGATTTCTCCGGCCTTTTGACGAATGTCACAAATGTGCAGCTTTTGGGCTTGGGCACGAAGCAGGGCAATGTCGATGAGATTCAGCACGCCTGTGGGCGGATCGCCATAGCGGTCAATGATCTCATCCAGCAGATCGTCCGCATCCTCTTGGGTGCGGATGGCGGCCATACGGCGGTACAGGTCCATCCGTTCCTCACCACGGGCAACATAGTCCTGATTCACATTGGCAGTCACATTCAGGTCGGCGGTACAATCCGGCTCCTTGGGCTTTTCGCCCTTTTCCTCCAGCACCGCTTCGTCCAGCAGCTTCAGGTACATATCATAGCCCACGCTCATCATATGACCCGATTGCTCTGCACCCAGCAGATTGCCCGCACCGCGGATTTCCAAGTCGCGCATTGCGATCTTGAAGCCGGAGCCGAACTCCGCAAAATCCCGGATGGCGGAAAGCCGCTTTTCGGCAACCTCCGTGAGATTTTTCTCCGGGCGGTAGGTGAAATAGGCATAGGCATGGCGGGTGGAGCGACCCACACGACCTCGCAGCTGATGCAGCTGTGAGAGTCCAAAGCGGTCCGCATTTTCGATAATCAGGGTGTTGGCGTTGGGAATATCCAGACCGGTTTCGATGATGGTGGTACAAACCAGCACCTGAATTTCACCCTCGGCCATGGCCTGCATCACATCACCCAGCGCATCCTCACCCATTTGTCCGTGGGCAACGGCAACGGACAAGCCGGGGATTCGCTTTTGCAGGGCTGAAGCGCAGCGGTCGATGCTCTCCACCCGGTTGTGGAGATAATAGACCTGACCGCCCCGCTCGATTTCCCGGCGGATGGCATCATCAATGATGGCGTTGTTGTGTTCCATTACGAAGGTCTGCACCGGATAACGGTCTGCCGGGGGCTCCTCAATGGTGGACATATCCCGAATGCCGGAAAGGGCCATATTCAGTGTCCGGGGGATGGGCGTTGCAGAGAGGGTCAGCACATCCACGCCCTTGGAGATTTCCTTCAGCCGTTCTTTATGGCTGACACCGAAACGCTGTTCTTCGTCAATGATCAACAGACCCAAATCCTTGTATTCGATGGTCTTTTGCAGCAACTTATGGGTGCCGATAATCAAATCCACACCACCGCTGCGCAGGTTCTGTATGGTTTTCTTTTGCTCCGCTGCGGTACGGAACCGGCTGAGCACATCAATATTCACCGGGAAACCCCGGAAACGGGAAATGGCAGTTTGATAATGCTGCTGGGCCAAAACGGTGGTAGGCACCAGAATGGCTACCTGCTTTCCGTCCATAATGGCCTTCATTACCGCACGCAGGGCTACCTCGGTCTTACCGAAGCCCACATCGCCGCACAGCAGCCGATCCATCGGGGTGGGGGATTCCATATCTGCCTTGATATCTGCGATGCACCGCAGCTGATCGTCGGTCTCCGGATAGGGGAAATTGTCCTCAAATTCCCTCTGCCAAGGAGCATCTGCGGAGAAGGCATAGCCCTCCTGCCGCTTACGGGCAGCATAGAGCTGAATCAGCTCGCCTGCCATATCCTTGGCGGCTTTACGGGCCTTGGTCTTTGTCTTTTGCCACGCGTCGGAGCCAATTTTGTTCAGGCGAACATTGCCGTCCTCACCGCCGGAGCCGATGTATTTGCTCACCAAGTCCAGCTGGGTGGCAGGGACAAAGAGGGTGTCTGAGCCCTGATAGGCAATTTTTACATAGTCTTTGACCGCACCGTCCACTTTGATCTGTTCCATCGCCACAAAACGGCCGATGCCGTAGTTTTCATGGACAACCAGATCACCGGGAGTCAGGTCGGTAAAAGAGTTCAGCTTCTGCCGATTGGTGGCATTTTTTTTCGCTTTTTTGCGGGGAACAGCCTTTGCAATCAGCTGCCCTTCTGTAAGAACGGCGATTTTTGCGGTGGGGTATTCCATACCAAAGGGCAGACTGCCCTCTGCAAGCAAAATCTGTCCCGGCTTGGGTAGGGTAGTCAGGGGAATGCACAAAAAGGCGGAAAGTCCCCGGCTACTTAACTGCTCCTGCAGCAGCTCCGCCCGACGGCGGCTGCCGCAAAGCACTAAGCTGGAAAATTCCATTTTCTGATAGTGGGCGAGGTCCGATGCGGCGGTGTCCAAGCTGCCGCCGTAACCGGGCAGCTGCTTCGCAGTCATCGGCAGCAGCTGCCTTGGGGGATTTTCTTCCGGATAGGAAGTGCCGCCAAAGGCATCAAAATAAACGACTGTTTTGTTCGTCAGCCCGGCGCAGAAGTCTTCCCACTGGATTGCATAATCACACAATTCGCCAGCCAGCAGACCGCTTTGCAGCATACCGTCCAGCTGCATACCCAGCTCTTCCGTCCGATTCCGGGCGGTGCGCTTCAGCGCGCCCTGATCGCATAGAACAACCGCAGCATTTTCCGGAATGTAATCCCAAGCGGTGGCAAACTCCGGATAAATCAGGGCCATATATCGGTCGGAAGCGGGATTGTGCACGCCGTTGCGGTACTTTTCCAGATCCCGTTCCAATGTTTTGACCAGTTCTTCGTGGACAAATTTGCGCCGTTTCTGGCGGCTGATGAGATTTTCCAGATCACCGCACAGCCCCTCCAGATTCCCGGGATGAAGCCGGGGCTGGGTTTCACCCACCGGCAGGATCACGACAGAACGGATGTTTTCGGTTCTGCGCTGGGTATCGGGGTCAAAATAGCCCATAGCGTCCAGTTCTTCTCCGAAAAATTCGGCTCGGACAGGGGCATCGGCAGCAGGGGAGTAGATATCCAAAATGCCGCCACGGACGGCAAATTGGCCGGGGCCCTCTACCATACTGGTGCGGCTGTAGCCGGCACCGGAAAGGCGGTCGGTTAGAGCATCCAGATCATATTCTTTACCTACCTCCAGAGAAAAGGCGCAGCTTGCCAGAACGGCAGGGGGGATGGTTCGCTGACACATCGCCTCCCAAGAAAGAATCTGAAGTCGGGTCTTGCCCTGCATCAGCTCATACAGCTGGCGCAGGCGTTTTTGCTCCCAAGCCCGGCTGACCACAGCAGTATCATAAAGGGTCAGCTCCCGGCTGGGCAGGATGGGGAATTCTTCGGAAAGAAAGGCCTTCAGCTCCTCCTGCAGCCGCTTGGCGGCCATATCGTCCTGACACAGCACCACAATGGGAGCGATGGTATCGCTTCGTAATGCCGCAATGATATGGCTGCGGTTCATCTGCCCAATGCCGGTGACGGCAACACTCTGCTTGCAGACAACAGATTCCTGCAGCGCACGGTATTCCGGTATGGATTTTAGAAGGGACAGTAGCTTTTCCATAGTTTTTCCTCCACGACAGAACGCGGAAAGGGGAAAAATACCCCCTTTCCGTGTCTATTTGACAGTATTTACGGTTTGCTCCCGTTGAAACGGTTTGCTGTTTCCGGAACGCCCTTGTCGATGATGCAAAGAGCGGCATCCGCAGCACGCTCCAAGGCGGAAACCAGTGCTTTTTCCTCTGAGGCAGACATAGAGGACAGTACCCAATCGGCAAGATCCTGTTCGGCGTGAACCTTGGCACCTACGCCGATCTTTACCCGGGGAAAGTCCTGACTTCCTACCTCGTTGATGATAGATTTTATGCCATTGTGACCGCCGGCAGAACCGTCCGCTCGGATACGCAGCCGACCCGGTTCCAACGAAATATCATCAAACAGAACGATGATCCGCTGGGGCGGGATATGGAAATAGGCAGAAAGCTGCAACACCGACCGACCGGACAGATTCATATAGGTCATCGGCTTGAGCAAAAAGAGCTTGCCGCTGCCGTATTTTGTCTGTCCATAGAGACCCTGAAACTTGGATTTGTCGATTTTGCAATTGAGTTTACCGGCAAGCAGGTCCAAGGCGCGCCAACCGGCATTGTGCCGGGTCTTTTCATATTCCTTACCGGGATTGCCCAGACCGACGATCAGCCAATCTTCGCTTTTTTTACCGAACATAGTTTAGAACAGATCGGCAATGGAAGTGCCGCCGTGGATGTGGTTAATGGCGTGGGCAAACACGGGGGCAACATCCAAATACACCAGCTTGTTGCTGGGGGTATTTCCCTTCTGGGGAATGGTGTTCAGGAAGACCATTTCCTTCAGAGGGCTGGCTTCAATGCGCTCATAGGCAGGACCGGAGAGCACGCCGTGGGTAGCGCAGGCATAGACTTCCTTGGCACCGCCGATTTCCACCAGTGCCTGAGCGGCATTGCACAGAGAACCGGCAGTATCCACCATATCATCGTATAGGATGCAGGTCTTGTCCCTCACATCGCCGATGATGTTCATAACCTCGCATACATTGGCCTTGGGGCGACGCTTGTCCACAATGGCCAGACCCATGTGCAGCTTCTTGGCAAAAGCGCGGGCGCGGCCGACAGAGCCAACATCGGGGGAAACAACCACAAAATCTTCGTAGTTGAATTTGTCTTCAGGGAATTTGCCAGTGAAGTAATCAAAGAAAGTGGGATTGCCCAGCAGATGATCCACAGGGATGTCAAAGAAGCCCTGAATCTGTGCGGCATGCAGGTCCATAGTCAGCACCCGGTTGGCACCTGCGGCGGTGAGCATATTGGCAACCAGCTTGGCAGAGATGGGATCGCGGCTCTTGGCCTTGCGGTCCTGACGGGCATAGCCGAAGTAGGGAATAACGGCTGTGATACGACCGGCGGAAGCACGGCGGCAGGCGTCGATCATCACCAGAAGCTCCATCAAATGATCGTTGACGGGCTTGCAGGTGGACTGGACAAGAAACACATCCGCACCGCGGACGGTCTCGTTCAGGCTGACGGAAACTTCACCGTCAGCAAAGGTCTTGACTTCACCGTTGCCCAGCGTGATGCCCAGCTCCTTGCAAATAGTCTTTGCAAATTCGGGATTGGAATTGCCGCAAAAAACCTGAATGTTCTCTCCGTATGCAATCATCGGGAAATACCTCACTTTATATTTTTTGTTGTGGGGACATACCGCGTCTATTATAGCACCTTCGGAGGCGGAAATGCAACAGCTTTTCCGCGAAAAATCGCCCAATATTACGGAAAAAACAGGGGAGGTTTTGGATATTTCGACCCTTGTGTGAAAAATGTAAATATTTCAAGAACTTTGTTTTCGGGGGTTGCATTTTTAAAATAGGGTGATATAATATTAGCACTCGCATTAAAAGAGTGCTAAAGGAGCGAATAAAAATGGAAAAAATGCAATTCAAAGCGGAATCTCAGCGTCTTTTGGACCTGATGATCAACTCTATCTACACCCACAAGGAGATTTTTCTGCGAGAGATTATCTCCAATGCCAGCGATGCCATTGACAAGCTGGCCTATACCGCCCTGACCGATGACAAGGTGGGATTGAATCGGGAGGATTTTGCCATTACCATCATCCGTGATGAAGCAAACCGTACCCTGACCGTTTCCGACAACGGTATCGGCATGAGCCGTGAGGAAATGGAAGAAAACTTGGGCACCATCTGCAAGTCCGGCTCTCTTGGCTTCAAGCAGAGCATGGAAAAGCAGGAGGATATTGACATCATCGGCCAATTCGGTGTGGGCTTCTATTCTGCCTTTATGGTGGCGAAGTCTGTGACCGTTATCTCTAAAAAGTACGGCTCTGAAGCGGCGTACCGCTGGGAGTCTGATGGCGCAGACGGTTACACGATCACGGAAGCGGAGCGTGCCTATCCCGGTACCGATGTGATCATGACCTTTAAGGATGACACCGAGGATGAGAATTATACCGAATTTTTGGAGGAATATCGCCTGCGCGGTTTGATCCGCAAGTATTCCGACTATATCCGTTACCCCATCCGTATGGCGATCTCCAAGTCCCGGAAGGTGGAGGATTCTGACGAATATGAATCCTACACCGAGGAAGAAACCCTGAACTCCATGGTTCCCATTTGGCAGCGGAACAAGAAGGATGTAACAGAAGAAGAATACGAAACCTTCTATCGGGAGAAATTCTTTGATTACAACAAGCCCCTGTCCGTGATTCACACAGGCAGTGAGGGCAGCGTCAGCTTCAAGGCACTGTTGTATATCCCCGGCAAAGCACCCTTTGATTTCTACACCAAGGATTTTAAGCGGGGCTTGCAGCTGTACAGCTCCGGCGTGATGATTATGGAGTCCTGCGAGGAGCTGCTGCCTGACTATTTCTGCTTTGTACGTGGTGTTGTGGACAGTCAGGATCTGTCCCTGAATATCAGCCGGGAAATGCTTCAGCATAACCGCCAGCTGACCATCATTGCCCGGGGCATTGAAAAGAAAATCAAATCCGAGCTGAAAGCAATGCTGGAAAATGACCGGGAAAAATTCCAGCAGTTTTATGGAGTCTTCGGTCGTCAGCTGAAGTACGGTGCTGTGGCGGATTACGGTGCACATAAGGATGCTGTGCAGGACCTGCTGCTGTTCTGGAGCAACCGTCAGGGTAAGCTGATTACCCTCAAGGAATATGTAGAAGCGATGGCCGAGGGTCAGGAGAAGATCTATTTCGTGCCCGGTGAAAACAAGGAGCGTTCTGCTCAGCTGCCGCAGGTCAAGGCACTGGAAAAGAAGGGCTACGATGTACTGCTGTTTACGGAGGATGTGGATGAGTTTATTCCCCAGACCCTGATGCAGTACGAGGAAAAGTCCTTCTGCAATGTGTCAACCGAGGATCTGGAGCTGCAGACTGAGGACGAGAAGAAGGAACTGGAAAACAAGGCAGAGGAGCTGAAGGGCATCCTGACCTTTGTCAAGGAGACCTTGGGCGATTGCGTCAAGGAAGTAAAGCTTTCCGGCAATCTGGGGGATGCCCCGGTGGCGATGGTACCCGATGCAGGTATGAGCTTCGAGATGGAAAAATATATGAAGCGGGCTAATCCGGAATTTGCATTCTCCGTGGGCAGAATTCTGGAACTGAATCCGGAGCACGATGCCGTAAAGGCGATGGTCGCAGCGGTAACTGAGGATGTGCTGAAAGCTAAGGATTACGCAAAACTGCTTCACGCACAGGCTCTGCTGATGGCAGATCTGCCTCTGGAAAACCCCACAGAGTACACTGCCCTTGTCTGTAAGCTGATGCACTAACAGCAGTATTGCAAATTCTGTAACAATATGGTAAAATCATAGTATTCCAAAAAGGAGGAATGACTATGGATGCGATTCGTGAAATGATGGCAGGCATTCTGGAGGCAGGTACGGTTTCTCTGAACTTTGCTTCTAACGGACTGGGTGTGCTGGTGTATATTCTGAATGCGTGGGCACTATACACCATTGCCAAGCGCAGAGAAATCAAAAAGCCGTGGCTGGCGTGGATTCCCGTGGTCAATGTGTGGATTCTGGGCTCTGTTTCCGACCAGTACCAGTATGTGGTAAACCGGAAGGTCAAGAATAAGCGCAAGGTTCTGCTGGGACTGAATATTGCTCAGATTGCGCTGTGTGCCATTTTGCTGATTTGGGCGATCTGGGTGCTGATCGATGTTTTGATGCTGTCGTTTGGCGCGCTGAGTAATTTCCAGCTGACGGATGCTATGATCTATACCCTGCTGCAGGAGCACCTGATGACAATCCTGATGCTTGCGCTGCTGAGCATTCCGGCAGCCGTTCTGGCAGTTGTTTATACGGTGTATTTCTATATGGCACTGTATGATGTGTTCCGCTCCAGCGATCCCGGCAACAGCACAATGTATCTGGTGCTCAGCTTGGTGGGCAATGTGGTGGTGGAAGGTGCGTACTGCATTTTCACAATGCTGTGCAAGGAAAAGGATCTGGGTATGCCACCCAGAAAGAAAGCAACGGAAGAACCGCTTGACGAAGAACCTGAAAATACGGAAGTATAACACAAAACCCGCTGCGAAAGCAGCGGGTTTCACTATGTTAGTAACAATTACAGCACTTTTTTGCCCATTACAAAGGCAGCGGTGATGTTCACATTCTCATCAAAGGCAACGATGTCTGCGTCCTTGCCTGGGGCAAGAATGCCCTTGTTCAGTCCCATAATTTTTGCCGGGACGGCTGTGATCATATGCACCGCATCTGCCAGGTCAAAGCCGGCCTCCTGGGTAAGTGTCCGAATCAGCACATCGGCCGTGGCAATGGAACCGGCAAAGGCACTGCGGTCCGCCAGCTTGCATACCCCATCTTCAATGATGTAGGAGTAGCCAATGGCACAGCCGCTTTTGGCTTCAGTGCCTGCCACGGACAGACTGTCTGTGATCAAAGCAATGCGGTCGATGCCCTTGATCTTCACGATCAGCCGGATCAGCTCCGGGGGCAGATGCCGACCGTCTGCAATGATCTCCGCATAGATATCGTCGTGAAGCATAGCCGTTTCCAGCACACCCAGCTGCCGGAAGCCTTGCTTGCGGGTGATGGTGGAGGTGCAGGAGTACAGATGAGTAATGAGCTTGCAGCCACATTCCATAGCCTGCAGCATATCCTCGTAAATGGCGTTGGTATGGCCGGCAGAGGGGACAATGCCGTTTTCCGTCAAAAAGCGGCAAAATTCTCCGTCTGTGTCATTTTCCGGGGCATAGGTCCAGCGGGCAATGGCGTGTCCATAGGCCTGCACCAATGGCACATACTCCTCCTTTTGCGGAGGCGTAATGAATGCGGTGTTTTGACCGCCGCATTGTATTTTGGAAAGATAAGGGCCTTCCAGGTGGGCACCTGCCACATTGCTCTTAAGTTGGGGGTTCTGCATTGCCCGGGCGATTCCTTCCACTGCGTGACACATTCTTGGAAAGGCAGCGGCAGAGATGGTGGGCAGAATGGTGGTAGTGCCGTGGGTCAGGTGGAAATTACTGCCCTGCACCACCGCGTCCTCACCGTCAATAAAATCAAAGCCGGCACCGCCGTGGGTGTGCAGATCGATAAAGCCGGGGGAGACATAGAACCCCGTCAGATCATTTTCCCGGTCATAGGGCAATTCCTGGTCGGTCACGGCAGAAATGGTGCTGCCATCTATGTACACATAGCCGGAAAGAAGCCCGTTTTCGCTCAGGATCCGGTCACTTTTGATACGCGTAATCACAGCGTTACCTCGTCCGCGGCCTTCTGGATCAGCAGAACCTGACGCTGGGATTCCAGAATTTCTGCAGTGTTCAGCAGACAAGGCTCGCCTGCGATCATCTTGGGCAGATCGTCAAGATACCGGGAGCGGACGAACTGGCAGGGGAATTCCTCACAGACACCGTCTTTGTACAAACAGGTCTTGCTTTCGGCCATATTGAAGTGGATCATACCGCCAATGCCCCAGAAATAGAAATCCCAGTAGGTGGGCAGGATGCCGTTGAAACGGGGGGCGGCATAGGACACATCCGCGGTCAGAGCTACGCCCTCCATATCCGCCATAAACTGGGCACAGTCGGGGAAATTAGGAGCCTTGACCGCATAAGCATTCCAAGTCTTGGCGCAATCGATCCGGGTCAGGTTCTTGCCGGTGATGAAGCGCACCAAGTCCACACCGTGAATGGCAATGTCATTGATGGTGCCGCCATGCTTGCCGCCTTCGAAATACCACTTGGGGCGGTTTTCAAAGCTCAGACCGTGCTGACCGGTAAAGGTGGCAATCTTGACCTCGCCGATTGCACCGCTTGCGATCAGCTCCTTGGCTTTTGTGCTCTGCTCCATATACCGCAGGTCCAGCATACAGCAAACCTGCAGATTCTTTTCCTTGACAAGACGCTCAATTTCGTCCAGCTCGGAAAGATCGGTACAAAGCGGCTTGTCACAGATGACATGCTTGCCGTTTTTCAGTGCTTCGATGACCAGCTGACCCCGCTTGGTGTAGTAATCACCGATGGCAACCACTTCCACATTGGGGTCGCTCACCAGAGCGGAATAGGTATCATAGCAAAAGTCGGCGTTTTGCTCTTTGATGATTGCCTCACGGGTGGCATCATCCTCTTCCCAGCAGCCCAAAATAGTGGTTTCGGGATGCTCAAGAGCATTTTGGTACAAAGAGAGAATATGACCGTGGCGGAAGCCTGCAAAAGCAATGCGCATAAAGAAAACCTCACTTTCAAAAATGGTGTTTTTTTGCTTGCCTTATTCTACCATAGCAGTATCAAAAAAACAAGGCTTGTTGCAATTTTTCTATGTTGTTTCAGGTAAAATGATACAAAACGCAAGATATTCGCCCTAACCGCTATTGACATATTGCACGACGGAATGATAAAATAGAAACCAGCAAAAACCTGAAAATTTTTATTTGGGAGGATACATAAATGTACGGTAAAATCCGCATTCCTGATCACGAATACAAAGAGCGCGTTCAGCGCGCTGCTGCCATTTTGCAGCGCAAGGGCATTGATGTACTGATCGTCAACGGCACCGAGTCTGACTACGCAAATCCCCGCTATTTCTCCGGTTTCTGGCCTCTGTTTGAGCGCAGCGGCGTGGCAATTGCCGCCAACGGTGATGCTGCTCTGCTGGTTGGTCCCGAGTCCAGCGTCTTTGGCGCAGACCGCAACCGTCTGGACAAGATCTTTGTCCTGACCGCTTACCGCGAGGGCGCAGACCCTGCATATCCCGAGCTGGTGCCCGACACCTTCCAGGATGTGTTCAAGTCTCTGGGCGTTACCGGCAAGAAGATCAAGATCGGTGTGGCATCCTATCTGGATACCTCCGTTGTCATCTTCAACGCCATTCGGGAAGCTTTCCCCGAGGCTGAGATCGTCAATGCCGGCGATGTGATGGTAGAACTGCGTTCCATCAAGTCCGAAAACGAGCTGGCTTGTCTGCGTGAGGGCTACCGGATCGCCGAGCTGGCCAGCCAGGAAGTCATCAAGCGCATTCAGCCCGGTATGACCGAGCTGCAGATGGTCGGTGTTGCCCAGCAGATGATCTATGAGCACGGTGCTGAGTACGAAGGCCTGCCCATGTATGTCTTCTCCGAGGCTTCCACCCGTCACGCCATCTCCCGTTCTTCCTACCGTAAGTTTGAGAAGGGCGATATCGTTCAGCTGAACCTGTCCGCCAAGATCGACGGCTACTCTGCCGCAATCGGCTATCCCGTGGTTCTGGGCAAGCTGGAAGGCAAGCGTCGTGACATCGTTCTGTTCGGCCGTGAGGCCCACTTCTGGACGCAGGATCAGGTCAAGGCCGGCGTACCCGCTGCCGACATTGCCAAGCGGTTCTATCAGTATTACTGCGACCACGGCTTTAAGGATAACTTCGTCTATGGCCCCCTGCACGGCACCGGCCTGATCGAAGTGGAAGCTCCTTGGGTTGAGACCAGCTCCACCTATGACCTGAAGCCCAATATGACCTTCCAGATCGATACCTACATTTCCACCGACACCTTCGGTGTCCGCTGGGAGAAGGGTATCGCTGTGACCGAGACCGGCTGTGATATCCTCAGTCCCGAGATCGGCACTCTGTACGAACTGGAGTTTTAATGCAGGAAGGCCCACAGAAACTGTGGGCCTTTTTCCTCTTGAAAGGAGAATGAACCATGCAAATGATCAATATGTTCTATGAACAGCTGGAGGATGCCAAGAACCGCAAGGTTCCCTTTGTCATTCCTATCGGCACCATTGAATACCACGCAAACCACGCTTCCTGCGGTACGGACACTATGGTCATCAACGGCTGCCTGCGGGAACTGGAAAAGGAAAAGGAGATCGTTATCTGTCCGCCCATCTGGTATGGTGTGGCCAGCTATGCGGTGTGCACCCCCCGTCCCGGTCATATCCATGTGGACGAGGACGCCTATTTTAACTATATCTACTGCATTCTCAAGTCTATGATTTACGGCGGCATCAAGAATATCTACTGCGTGCCCCATCACCAGACGGAAAATGCAGGCCTTATGCCTATGACCATCGCCTGCCATAAGGCCGCCAAGCGGATCGCTATGGAGTATATGGAAGAGACCATGGGCAAGGGCTGGTGGGGCAGCGATGCTTACGCTTCCTATTATGAAGATCTGGGAAGCGAAGACGATCCCTTCAACTACATCAAGGTAATTCCTCTGATCGGTGCCGATGCCCAGAAGAAGTGCGGTGGCTTTGATCACGCCGGCAAGTGGGAAACCTCTCTGATGATGGGCACTTATCCCGAAAATGTGGATTTGAGCCGCTGCGAAAAGAATACCGAGTGGTTTGCCGCCAGCGCGGTGGAAGCCAGCGAGGAGCTGGGTAAGCATATGGTGGCGTGTACCCTGGAATGGCTCCGGGAAGCCATTGTATAAGGAGGAAACGAGATGCGTACTGTCAAAGCTGTTCCGATTTCCTACGAGAATTTCGCTCCCTTCGGTCAGTTCTATACGATGGATGCACCCAAGGGTCACGCTCTGTGCGGCGAGATTCATAAGTTTTTCCCCGATCGTCTGACTGCGGATTGTAATCATCGGGTGGGATATTCTCCCATTTTGGTAAAAAAGCCGGAGAAGATGATCATCACCCAGCAGGAGTATCACACCACCACTTGGGAAATGATTATGCCGCTTGATGACGATATGATCCTGCATGTGGCCCCGGCCTCTGCCGGCGTGCCCGTTACCGAGCAGGCGCAGGCTTTCATCGTACCCAAGCATACGCTGGTGAAGATGAATGCCGCTATCTGGCATCTGGCACCCCTGCCTGCAAAGGAAGCGCAGCTGACCGCTATGATCATCCTGCCGGAATGCACCTATGCCAACGACTGCACCGTGGTGGATTTGACACCCGAGCAGCAATTTGAAATCGTACTGTAAAGGAGATATTTTATGGGTTACGGAAAGAAAGTTTGGGTATTTCCCGATGCTGAGCTGCCCCCGCTGGGCGCAAATCTGATTCCCGGTCACGAGTCTGTGATCATCACCAACACCGGTGATGAGGACGCACATATTCAGCTGACACTGATCTACACCGACAAGGAACCCGTGAAGGTTCCTCTGCTGACCGTCGGTGCCCGTCGGGTACGCTGCCTGCGGACCAATGTAGAGGCTGATTTTGGCCATTGCACTGCAGAAGTAGGCGAGCAGTATGCCATTATGCTGGAAAGCGATGTGCCCGTGGTGGCCCAGTATGGCCGTGCAGAGCCTCGTGCCGTGAATTTCTACACCACCCCCGGTTATTGCGAATAAGCTGAAAAACATAAACGCACCACCCGCCGGGTGGTGCGTTTTAATGTTGGTGTATCAGTACCCCCAATGGAAAGCGGAAAATTCTGTGGCGAATTTGGGGTAACTCTCTTTAAAACGGGATAAAAGAGCAGCATCGTCTGTGATCATAAACATACAGGTGCTGTCATAGGCGTAGATTTCACATTTTGCCAAAGGGTGCTGCAATCTGGGGGCATCCGCGAAGGGGTTATACTGTCCTTCCTGCAAATCATCCATTTGAGGCAGTGCATAATTCAAAATCTCTTCTTTGCTGTACGCAGCCGGGATGACAGAAAAAACACCCCATATCCATTGGAAATCGTCATCCTCCAACATCTTGACCAAATCCGGAGTGCTGATTAACAAATAATTGTCTTTGTCAATCAGCTCCTCGTATTCTTTCTTATGGGGATAGGCGACAATGTCGCTGATTAACCACCAATGGTTTTTATCAGCCAACTCCAAATCGTACAATACCTTTTTAAGCATCGTATAATACTTGAAATCTTTAGCGGAGATCACCAATTCCATTGGATTCCCTTCCTCTGCGTTTTTATTTAAACTCCAGCGGGATGACCTCTGCTGCAATCTCAAGATTGGTGATGACAACTACAGTGCCGCTTTGGGCAACCTTGTATTCGTTGTCATTCTTTCGCACTTTAATGTAGTGCTCAGCGTATTTGATCGCCTGATCCTCGGTGGCCAGCTCGATGAACTGACAGTTGGAGCCGGGCTCCTTGGGATCTTCCAGCGCAACACCGCGCTTGACCTCAACGGTAAAATTACCGCCGTAGAACCGGATCTCTGCATTGAACATTGCGCTGGCTTCCTTCAGCTGATAGGTCGTGGAATACTCTTGACTGATAACCAGCCCCTTGTTCAGCAGCTTGTTGACGCTCTTTGTGGTATCAAAAGTTTCCTTGCATCCGGCAAAAAGCAGGGCAATAACCAACAACAGGGCGGTCAGAGAAACAATCTTTTTCATTTTCGGTCTCCTTTATTGATTCACAAGCTGCTTTTTCTTTCGGGGCAGCTCCTTGTTTTGCAGATAGTAGATCAGCAGGAAAATCAGATATGCACCCAGGCACACGGCAAAGAGATAAATGAAGGTATTCACATACCAGCCGAACCACTCAGAGAACAGAGAGAAGACAGCCAGTGGGGAGTTGCCGGGGCCTACGAAGAACATATTCATGTTCTCTCCCAGACCAAACTGGACAAAGCAGTTCAGAGCAAAGGCCACAACGCTCAATGCAAGGAAGGCGCAGGTGGCACTCCGATAATCGCCCATCTGATTGCCGCCCCGACGGGAGAAGCAGATGAACAGACCGATGAACACCAGAAGCATATGCCATACCAGCGCGTGAATGGTCAAAAACCAATGTCCGTGGAGCAGGCCCGAGGGCTCAGCAAAGGAAATTGCTCCGCCCAGCAGATTATAGAGCACCATAAAGCTGTACATGCCCCGTTGTACTCTGGGATTTTTCAGCCACGGAGCAGTGACACACAGATACATTGGGATGCTGCAAAGCTGGAAAGGGAAGTCACCCCAAGCGTATCGGTTATCCATCATCACGAAGTAGTAGAAAAACTGCTTAAACACTTCGGAAATAATCAAGACCGTGCCGACGGAAAAGAGAATCCAATGAAAGGCCTTTTCACCGACATTGCGCAGCTTCCATGCCAGTATGCCGCACAGCGCAAAGCCGATGAGTGTGTAGAGAATGTGAAACGCACCGTAGGCCGGGGGAGGGGTCATAGGCCAAGCCATAGATTCAAAAAAGGTATCCAATGCTGTAAGCATATTTTTCTCCTCTCTTTATTGGGTGAAGATTGTGACTCCGCCATTTATGTTTTTTAGTTTTCACAATATAATTTGTCCAATTCCCATTGCTTGGGATTGTTGACGATGTATTCTGCCAGTGCATCATAATCAACTTGATTACGGACAACATGTTCATAAAATGATGTTTGCAACAATTGGCCAATAGGGTGTGATTTGTTACACTCCCGCGTTGTGAGAGATTTAAATGTGCAAACAATATCAGATAGTGTAGGGCGGGGGCTTGCTCCCGCCGTGTGCTCGCCCAAAATCAGAAGAGCGTGGATATGATTTGGCATAATGACATAGTGATGCATTTGCAAATCCGGGTATCTGTCTGTTAGATTCAATAATTGTTGCTGCGCAATGATACCATATTCTGTGTATTGGATTTCGGCGGGAGCAAGCCCCCGCCCTACGATACGGGACAAGAGGCATTTCCGATTATGTGTGCAGATGGTGACAAAATATGCGCCTGCAGAACTGTAATCATAACACTTTAAACGCGGATGCTTCCGTTTGGGCAGCTCAGTCATTTTGCAAAAGAAAGCAGCTTCTGGGCATCCAGCTTGTGATAATTTGCGATGAAGCCGGCCAACTCGGCAGCGATCTTCTTTGCACCGCCAATGCTGTTGCTCTCGATATTCAGGGGCAGCAAAGGATCATGCAGGGAAAGACGCAGAAGGAACCAGCCGTCGCCGTGATCTGCATCCAGATTAACCCGGACACCTTCAAAATTGCTGGGTGCAAGGCTCCAGCCGGATTGTGCTTGTGCATAGGCGGTCAGCTCCTCAATAACCTGCTGACCGTAGGGCTTGAAATCCTCCAGCAGGATGTTCATCCGGAACTCCACGCTCTCGGCAGGCTCTTCCAAGGACGCAATCAGGGATTCCAGCGTATAGCCTTCCTTCTTGCCCCGGGCCAGCTCAATCAGCAGCTTGGTCACCAAATATGCGCCGTCGTCCAGAAAATAGTTTTCCTTCAGTGCACCGTGGCCGGAGGTCTCAATGGCCAGCTGGCTGTCCTGACCCAGCTTGTTCAGCCGGATGGACTCGTTGATAACATTACGGTAGCCTCTCTTGAAGCGATGATGCACACCGCCCTTTTCCTCGATAAACTTGGCAAGACCGGTGGAGGTGATGGAGTCAGTGACAATGGTTGTACCGGGATGCTCCCGGAGCAGAATAGCGGACAGCATTGCAATGATCCGGTTGCGGTTCAGCTCACTGCCGTCGGACAGAACAGCACCTGCCCGGTCTACATCAGTATCAAAGATGATGCCCAGATCGGCCTTGGCGGCATTCACCGCCTCGGTAATGGCGGCCATAGCGGTCTTGTCCTCGGGGTTGGGAATGTGATTGGGGAAGCTGCCGTCGGGCTCCAGATAGCGGCTGCCCTCGGTGTTGGCACCTAAGGGCTTCAGGACCTTATCCACATAGAAACCACCGGCACCGTTGCCGGCATCCACCACGATACGGAAGCCCTCCAAGGGCTTTTCCTCGCCGGTGGCGGCGCGGATTTTGTCGGCCAGAATCTTGGCATAGGTGTCCATAAAGCTGCCGCAGGTTACTGTGCCGGCAGGCAGACCGGTGGAATCATTGCTTTCGGCAAAGGCCAGAATCTGCTTGATGTCTGCGCTTTCCAGACCACCGGCGCAGGTAAAGAACTTGAAGCCGTTGCGGTTAAAGGGCAGGTGGCTGGCGGTGATCATCACGGTGCCGTCAAACTGATAGCCCTCGGTGACGGTGGCCATAAACATAGCAGGCGTGCTGGCCATACCAAAGTCCGTGACCTCCAGACCGGCTTCCTGCATCGCTCCGCAGATCCAACTGCAGAGAGTTTCACCGGACAGCCGGGAATCCCGACCTACGGCTACGCGAATGCCCGCAGTTTTCCCGGTCTTTTGCACCAGCCAAAGGGCAAAGCCCCGACCAATGTCCCGGCAGACCCGCTCGGTCAGGTTAATGTGCTGACCCTCAATGCCCTCCAGAGCAATGCCCCGGATGTCACTGCCGTTTTGCAACTTTTTGTAATCCATAGTTTATTCTCCTTGTGAAAATTTTTCTCTATTGTACCATATTTGCCGTTATTTTGCAACGAAAGGATAAATTAAAATTTCCGGTGTTGACAGATCGGTTTCTTTTAGGCTATATTATAATCGATAGAAAATGTAAAATTTTCCTCGAAAATTATAAATTCAGGAGGCTACTTATGTACATTGAAGCCAAGGAAAAATATGCCAAGCTGGGCGTCGATACCGATGCTGCCATCGCTAAGCTCAAGACCGTTCCCGTTGCGCTGCACTGCTGGCAGGGTGACGATGTCCGGGGCTTTGACACCGACCCCAGCAAGCCGCTGACCGGTGGTATCCAGACCACCGGCAATTACCCCGGCCGTGCCCGTACCCCCGAGGAGCTGATGGCGGATCTGGATATGGTGCTGAAGCTGTGCCCCGGTACCAAGAAGATGAATCTCCACGCCAGCTATGCCATTTTTGAAGACGGCGAGTGGGCTGACCGGGATGCGCTGGAACCCAAGCATTTCAAGAAATGGGTGGATTTCTGCAAGGAGCGTGGTTTGGGCTGTGACTTCAACCCCACCTTCTTCTCCCACCCCAAGGCAAACGGTCTGACGCTGTCCTCTCCCGACCCCGAAATCCGCCGTTTTTGGATCAACCACGGCAAGGCCTGCATCCGCATTTCCCAGTATCTGGCTGAAGAACTGGGTCAGGAGTGCGTGATGAACATCTGGACCGGTGACGGCTTCAAGGATGTGCCCTCTGACCGGATGGGTCCCCGTGTGCGCTATAAGGAATCCATCGATGCGATTCTGTCCGAACCCTTTGATTTTGCTAAGGTCAAGCCCTGCGTGGAGAGCAAGGTCTTCGGCATCGGTGTGGAGGCTTATACTGTGGGTTCTGCAGAATTCTGCCTGAGCTATGCTGCTATGAATAAAGAGCGTTGTATTCCTCTGATGGATAACGGCCACTATCATCCTACTGAGGTGGTTTCCGACAAGATTCCTGCTCTGCTGGCCTTCTTCCCGGAGATCGCACTGCATGTTACCCGCGGTGTCCGCTGGGACTCCGACCATGTGGTGCTGTTTGACGATGAGACCAAGGAAATGGCCAAGGAAATCGTCCGCTGCGGCGGTCTGAACGGCGGTGTCAAGCTGGCACTGGATTATTTCGATGCTTCCATCAACCGTATTGCCGCTTGGACAATGGGTCTGCGGAATTTCCAGAAGGCGTTGCTGTTTGCCCTGCTGTGTCCCAATGAGGAGCTGAAGAAGGTGCAGGACGAAGGCGACTTTACTTCCTTGTTGGTTCTGCAGGAGGAGCAGAAGACCCTGCCCTTCGGCGAAGTGTGGGATGAATACTGCCGCAGCTGCGGTGTGCCCTGCGATGGCCAGTGGCTGGAAATGGTCAAAAAATATGAGTGCGATGTGTTGGTCAAGCGCGTATAAGGAGAAAAGCGATGTTTTTTGAGAAAAATGCCAAGCTGTTGGCTGATTTTACCCGTCTGTCCCAGACCGCCGGCGCAAGAGCCGACTATGTGCAGGGTGGCGGCGGCAACACCTCTGTCAAACTGTGTGACGGTCTGATGGCCATCAAGGCCTCCGGCTACTGCCTGAAGGATATTACCCCCGATAACGCCTATGCCGTTATGGATGCGCAGGCTCTTCGTAGGTTCTACTATGAGAACGAACCTGCAAATCTTGAGGATGTGGAAAAGCAAGGATCCACTTGCGCCAAGGAAAACACCAAGACCATCGAGGGGTTGCCTGCTTTGCGCCCCTCTGTGGAGGCCGGCTTCCATTCCATTCTGAAGACCTTTGTGCTGCACACCCACAGCGTGTATGCCAATCTGGCGGCCTGCTCCAATCAGTGCGTAGAGCTTGCCAATAAGGCCTTCGCAGGTGCAGACTACACTTGGGGCTGGGTGCCCTATACCGACCCCGGTGCCAATTTGACCTTTGCCATCCGGGATGAATTGTGCCGGGTGGAGAAGGAGACCGGGAAAACCCCCTCTGTCATCCTGATGCAGAACCACGGCATTATCGTCCACGATGACGATGCCGACACCTGCCTTTCCATCCACGCAGATGCCAATGAGCGCATTGCGGCGGCTTTCGGCCTGACCGGCGATAGCTTCCCGGCAACTGCCGTTGAAGAAATGGCTGCCGGCATTTATGCCGCCGCCGTACCCTATCTGAAGGCACAGCTGCAAAGCGGTGTACATACCCAGACTTCTCTGCTGGAAGAGCCGCTGTATCCCGACCAGATGGTTTTCTTGGTGGATACCTTCTTTATGGATGCCCCCAAGCTGGAGGACGGCCAATGCGTTGCCAGCAGCAAGACCGGCAATATGCTGATGCTGATGCCCCAGAAGAAGGCACAGACCCTTGTGGAGACCCTGACCGCTGTGTTCTTCATTATGGAGAACATCAAGAAGGCCGGCTATACGGTGTCCACCATGGGTGAGGCTGCTAAGAAATTCATTGCCAACTGGGAGAGCGAAAAGTACCGCAAATCTCTGGCTGCCAAGTAAATAAGAAAATTCCCGATGCTGAACGCATCGGGAATTTTCCTTTTAATACTTTTCAATGGTTTTGCACTTTTCAGAAATGAAATTCCAAAACGCATCCCGGTCCGTTTGGGCGTTTACTTGGCAGACAGGAAGAATATAGGCACCCACGCTGCTGTTGTAGAGAAAAATGTAGCGGCCGGGCAGCAGACAAACTCGCTCCAACACATCATAGCTTTGCTCAATGCGCTTGGCAGGTGTAATTTCCACAATTTTGTCCTCATAGAACTCAAAAGAGGAATTGAGGTCAAAGGGGAGCTTTCCGGTTTTTTTTAGGTGCTGCACCTGTGCCTTGACATTGCGCCGCATCAGCTTCTTGAAGAAAAAGGAATACACGACAGTGCAAATGCCCAGCAAAATGATGTAAGTAGCAGTAAAGCTGTCCCAGCCGACTACAAACAGCATAAAGGCCATCAGCGCAACCATAAACGCGATGAAAAATCCGCGGGACTTTTTGATGGTCTTTTGCGCCTGCTGAGATTCAATGGCGTGGAAATAATTAAAGGCCATATAATCTTCTTCGGTGAGGGTAATGTTCAACTGATATTTCATCTTGAAACCTCCTTAATCATTGGTCAGATTGCCGTCGCCCCAGATGGGGATCGCTTCGCCCAAGTATGTAGGCTTTGGCAGGAAAATGCAGGAGAGAACATCCTTATTCCGAGCCAGCACCTCCCGGACATCAAACCCGGCCTGACCGGCATAATTGCGGTAATTCGAGTGGACACCGTATGCCTCAATGCCCAGCGCATCGGCAATGTATAGGGCTCGGTAAAGGTGATATTCCTGTGTTACGATGATGATCTTCTTTACCTGAAAAATCTCCTTGGCCCGGTAGAGGCTTTCGTAGGTGGAGAAGCCGGCGTGGTCCATAAAAATATCTTCCGAGGCGATGCCCTTGTCTATCGCGTACTGCTTCATAGCCTGCACTTCGTTGTAGGGGATGGTGCCATGGTCGCCGCTCATCAGCAGCTTGGGGGCGGCACCGGCATCAAATAGCTCCACGCTCCGGCGCAGACGGTCTTCCAGCATTGCGCTGGGGGCACCGCTGTCGCGCACCTTGCAGCCAAGAACCAGAATGCAATCCACGCCTTTCAGCTGAGCGGCCTCTCCGGGGGATAGTATCTGGGGTGATGTGCTGTTTACCACATAGGCGTTGATCCCAAACACGATGGCTGCGGCGAAAATCCCCAGCCCTGCCAAAACGGCAGCGCAGATCAGCAAAATGCGACGGGTTTTCTTTGTTTTCATCTCTATCGCCCCTTTTTCGGTGTTATGTCTACTATAGCACACGAAACGACAAAATGCAACCGCTCTTGCGACTGATTGTGGAATATGCTATAATAAACAAAGAGGTGAATTGCAGTGCAATACGAAAATATGGTGCCGGGGGTTTTCCTGCAGCGACCCAATCGGTTTATTGCTCATATTTGGATGGGTGGGAAAACAGAGACCGTCCATGTAAAAAACACCGGCCGTTGCCGGGAGTTGTTGCCGGAGGGGGCAAAGGTCTGGTGCCAGAAAAGCAGCAATCCCAGCCGCAAGACAAAATACGATCTGATTTGCGTGCAAAAGGGGCAAAGACTTATCAATATGGACTCCCAAGCACCGAATGCTGTGGTGGGGGAATGGCTGCGTAGCGGTGGATTTGGGGAATTGGAGAATATTCGCGCTGAGGTCAAACACGGCCAATCCCGATTCGACTTTGCCTTTGAAAAGGACGGAAAGCCCTGCTTTATGGAGGTCAAGGGTGTTACCTTGGAAACGGACGGCGTCTGTGCTTTCCCGGATGCCCCTACAACACGGGGGACAAAGCACTTGCGGGAGCTGACCGCCTTGGCGGAACAGGGCTACGGGGCGTATGTGCTGTTTGTGATTCAAATGGCGGATGTGCAGTATCTTCACCCAAACGACACCACAGACCCCGCTTTTTCCGAAGCACTCCGTCAGGCAGCAAGGTCCGGTGTACAGGTGCTGGCGATGGACTGTGAGGTAAGTCCGGAGCGTATGAATCTGCGCAAAACGGTCCGGATTTGTCTATAGTGGGCGAAATAGCCAAAAAAAGGAAACGGAAACTGTAGGAATCTACTATTGCGCGGTATTGACAAATATGATATAATCCCAGTATCTAGGTGAATTATGGCTACTCCACAACAAATAGCCATCGTTCATCAAAAAAGGAGGATAAAAACACCCGCAGGACTCGCGGTGCAGCAGTGTGGAGACCTGCTGTAATGCCATCACTGTTTTGCTCGGTGATGTGCGAGAGTGCACGCGAAATTTAGGTGCATTTAGAGTCGGAAAAACTATGGCAAGTGTAACCCTGAAAAACATCAAGAAGATCTACCCCTTCAGCGGCGACGAAGGCAAGAAGGCCAAGAAAAAGAAGGCCAAGAAAGGCGAAGTGGTAGAGGAAGAAAAGAAGGTCAATCTGCAGATTACTGACAAGGGCGTTGTGGCCGTTCAGGAATTTAATCTGGAGATCGCCGACAAGGAATTTATCGTTCTGGTCGGTCCTTCCGGCTGCGGTAAGTCTACCACCCTGCGTATGATCGCCGGTTTGGAAGACATCTCCGAGGGCGAGCTGTACATCGGCGACCGTCTGGTTAACGATGTTGAGCCCAAGTCCCGCGATATCGCAATGGTTTTCCAGAACTACGCTCTGTATCCCCACATGACTGTGTATGACAACCTGGCATTCGCTCTGAAGCTGCGTCATACTCCCAAGGATGAGATCGACAAGGCCGTTAAGCAGGCTGCTGAGATCCTGGACATCACCCAGTATCTGGGCCGTAAGCCCAAGGCTCTGTCCGGCGGTCAGCGTCAGCGTGTTGCTATTGGTCGTGCTATCGTTCGTGACCCCAAGGTCATGCTGATGGACGAGCCTCTGTCCAACCTGGACGCCAAGCTGCGTAACCAGATGCGTGCAGAGATCATCAAGCTGCGCAGCCGTATCGATACCACCTTTATTTATGTTACCCACGACCAGACTGAGGCTATGACTCTGGGCGACCGTATCGTCATTATGAAGGACGGCTTCATCCAGCAGATCGGTACTCCTCAGGAAGTGTTCGTACATCCCTACAACCTGTTCGTCGCAGGCTTCATCGGCTCTCCCCAGATGAACTTCTTCGATGCCAAGCTGGTTAAGGCTAACGGCAAGTACGCTGTTGAGCTGGGCAACTTGACCGTGGAGCTGTCCGAAGATAAGCAGGCTGCTCTGACCGCTAACAATGTGGAGGAGCAGGAGATCACTCTGGGTGTCCGTCCCGAGCACATCACCCTGGCTGACGAAGGCATCGACGCTCGCATCGATGTGGGCGAAATGATGGGTTCCTCTGTCCACCTGCATGTGTCCGCTCTGGGCCGCGATGTGGTTCTGGTGGTTTCCACTATGAATATGACCGGCGCCGAGGTTGCAGCTCTGACTGCCGGCACCGATGTCAAGTTCGCCTTCAACGGCAATGTTTGCCATGTCTTCAACAAGGAGACCGGCATCAATCTGGAGGCTTAAGTTTTCAATATTTCGGACCTGCCAAACGGCAGGTCCGATTTTTTATGCGCAATGTGCATTGTATCCGAAAAGAAAAAACGGAGCATCTAAACAAAACGCCGAAAAAGCCGAAAGCGCACCTGAAAATGGCGGGTTTTTCTTGACAAAACGGGCAAAACATATTACTCTAGTAGGGTATGTTTTATGCGTGTCGAAGGCTGTATTTTCCCGTCGAAGGGCTGAAAGCCGGAGGATGTGGGTATCATACCCAAACCGCAATGAAACCGCACCGTGCTTTTCACATATAATAACGGGGAAGGAGTTTCTGACAATGCGTGAAAGTGGTATTTTAATGCATATTACTTCTCTGCCGGGCCGCTACGGTGTCGGCACAATGGGCAAGCAGGCCCATCGTTTTGTAGATTTTTTACAGGCTGCCGGGCAGCGTTTCTGGCAGATTCTTCCACTGAATCCCACTGGCTACGGGGATTCCCCCTATCAATCCTGCTCTGCATACGCCGGCAATCACTACCTGATTGATCTGGAGCTTTTGGTGGAGGAGGGCTTGCTGCAAGAAGAGGAGCTTCAGGGCATTTTCTGGGGCGAGCGGGAAGATAAGGTGGATTTCGGTCTGCTGTATCAAAATCGCCTGAAGGTGCTGCGCCTTGCCTATGACCGTTTTCGGGATCAGGCTGCGCTGGATGCGTTTTGCGGTAAAAACTGGACTTGGCTGGCGGATTTTGCTCTGTTTATGGCTTTGAAGGATCATTTTCAGGGGCTGCCGTGGTACGCTTGGGAGGACGGTGCGAAATTCCGTCAACCGGAAACGATTGCAAAATTGCAAACGGAGCTGGCAGATTTGATCCGTTTCTACTGCTTCGTGCAGTATCTTTTTGACAAACAGTGGAATGCTTTGCGGGCGTATGCTCACAGCAAAAATGTGCGTCTTATCGGCGATGTGCCCATTTATGTGCCCTACGATTCCGTGGAGGTGTGGTGTGAGCCCCGGTGCTTCCAGCTGGATGAGGCCCTTGCTCCCACAGCCGTTGCCGGCTGCCCGCCGGATGCCTTTTCTGAGGATGGGCAGCTTTGGGGCAACCCCTTGTATCGCTGGGACGCGATGCAGGAAGATGGCTACAGCTGGTGGCTGCGCAGACTTGCCGCAGCCGGAACGCGCTATGATGTGGTGCGGCTGGATCATTTCCGCGGCTTTGAGGCCTATTGGTCTGTGCCTGCCCAAGATGAAACCGCCCGCAACGGTCATTGGGTCAAGGGCCCCGGTATGGATTTGATCCGTGCAGTAAAAGAAAACCTGCCCGGGCTCAATATGATCGCCGAGGATCTGGGCTTTTTGACACAGGAGGTTCTGGACCTTCGGGACAACAGCGGTTTCCCCGGTATGAAGGTGCTGGAATTTGCTTTTGACTCCAGAGATCCTTCCGATTACTTGCCCCACAATTATCCCGTAAATTCCGTGTGCTATATCGGCACCCACGATAATATGACTCTGTGTCAGTGGCTGGAGACCGCGTCTGCGGAGACCCGCGCCTACGCCACCGAGTATATGGGATTGAATGAACAGGAAGGTCCGGTTTGGGGCGTGGTCCGTACCGCAATGTCCAGCGTTTCGAAGCTGTGTATTCTGCAGATGCAGGACTTGCTGGAGCTGGGCGGAGAAGCCCGGATGAATTTTCCGGGTACGATGACCGGTGCCAACTGGACATGGCGTGCCAAAGCCGGCTTTACCGACGGTTTGGCATCCCGTCTTTATCAAATTACAAAACGATACGGCCGTTTGGCTGATTATGAAAATTCCCCCAAGAATGGAGAATGAACAGATGAACTATGATTGCGAATATATTCTGAAATGGACAGAAGCACAGCTGAAGTATACCTACGATGTGTCGCTGAAGGATGCAACACCGCAGGAGCTTCACGAGGCCTTGAGCCATGTGGTGATGATGATCATTTCCGACAATTGGAACAATGCAAAGCGTACCCGTATGCCTGACCGGAAGGCGTATTATCTCTCTGCCGAGTATCTCATCGGCCGGCTGGTTTACAGCAATCTCTACAATCTGGGCATTCTGGATGAGATGAAGAAGCTCTTCGCAGAGCGGGGCGTAGATCTGGCTTGCTTGGAAGAAATCGAGGATGCTGCACTGGGTAACGGCGGCCTGGGCCGTCTGGCAGCCTGTTTCCTTGATAGTGCAGCCAGCTGCAATATTCCGCTGTCCGGCTACGGTCTGCGGTACCGCTTTGGTCTGTTCAAGCAGAGCTTTGATGAAAACGGCAGCCAGTGCGAAGCGGCTGACGATTGGACAAAATTCGGCGATCCCTGGTCCTACCGCCGGTATAATCATACGGTAAAGGTAAAATTTGCGGATCATACCGTTTTGGCAGTGCCCTATGATGTTCCCGTTATCGGCTACGGCACCCAGAACATCAACACCCTGCGTCTGTGGCAGTGCGAAGCGGAGGAAGAGCTGGACTTCAACGCCTTCAACGATCAGGACTATCTGCGTGCGCTGGCCCAGAAGAACAAGGCTGAGGACATCACCCGTGTGCTGTACCCCAATGACTCCACTTGGGAGGGCAAGCGTCTGCGCATCAAGCAGCAGTACTTGCTGTGCTCTGCATCCCTGCAGGATATGATGCGGGTCTACAAGACCACCCACGGCACCGATCTGAGCCGCTTTGCGGAGTTCTTTGCGGTGCAGCTGAATGATACCCACCCGGCAATGTCCATTCCTGAGCTGATCCGTCTGCTGATGGCGGAGGGTATGGATTTTGATAAGGCTTTCGCCATTGCGCAAAAGACCTTCTCCTACACCAATCACACCGTTATGGGAGAAGCACTGGAAAAGTGGAATCTGGACCTGCTGCGGACTGTCGTGCCTGAAATTACGGACATCATCATCCGCATCGACCAGAAGCTGAAATCTGAGCATCCCAATCTGTTCATCGTGCGGGACAATACCGCCCATATGGCTAACCTGAGTGTATATGTGGGCAGCTTCGTCAACGGTGTTGCTGAAATCCACAGCCAGATCCTGAAGGATGATCTGTTCCGGGATTGGTATGCCGTTTACCCCGAGCGTTTCCAGAACAAGACCAACGGTGTTACCCCCCGTCGCTGGTTGGGTCTGTGCAACCCCGAGCTGACCGAGCTGATTCGCGGCAAAATCGGCGGCGATTTCCTGAAGGATCTGGACCGCCTGGCAGAGCTGAAGCCTATGATCGATGATGAACTGATTGATCAGTTCAATGCGGTCAAGCGGCAGAAGAAGGAGCAGCTGTGCAAGGTCATTGCCAAGCGGGAAGGCGTTCAGCTGAATCCCGATTTCATCTTTGACATTCAGGTTAAGCGTCTGCATGAGTACAAGCGGCAGCTGATGAATGCGTTGTCCGTTGTGGATATTTACTTCCGCCTGAAAAACGGGGAGTTGACCGATTTCCAGCCTACTGCCTTCATTTTCGGTGCAAAGTCCGCCCCCGGTTATGCCCGGGCTAAGGCCATTATCCGCTATATCAACCGGATCGCCAAGCTGGTGAACAACGATCCCGATGTGCAGGATAAAATGAAAGTGGTGTTTGTGCAGAATTATAACTGCTCTTATGCCGAGCATATTATTCCGGCTGCGGATATTTCTGAGCAGATCTCTCCTGCAGGCACAGAGGCCTCCGGCACCGGCAATATGAAGCTGATGCTCAACGGTGCTGTGACACTGGGCACGCTGGACGGTGCCAATGTGGAGATTGCCCGGGAAGCCGGCATTGAGAACGAATATATCTTTGGCGCAACGGTGCAGGAGATTATTTCCGGTCGGGACGCTTACTGTGCCCGTGCGGTGTATGACCATAATCCCTATGTCCGCCGTGCGCTGGATACGCTGGTCAACGGTGTTGTGCCCACGGATAACGATCAGGCAGAATTGTATCACGCTATTCTGGACGGTACCGGCTGGCACAAGGCTGACCACTACTATCTGCTGTGGGATTATCTGACCTATATTGAGGCAAAGCTGCAGGCCAACCGTGACTATGCGGACCGGAGAGCCTTCGGCCGCAAGTGCCTTATGAACATTGCAAGCGGTGCAAAGTTCTCCTCTGACCGTACCATTCGTCAGTACGCTGAGGAAATCTGGCACATCGAGCCTACCAAGTATTGATAAAGAGAACCCGACCTGCGGATTATCGCAGGTCGGGTTGTGTGATTTATTAAGCCTTTTCCAGAGCCAGCGTGCGGGTGGTCAGGTCGCAGACCTCGGCAGGTCCGAAGTACTGGATCGCACCGGGGTAGACATAGCAGGTTTCCACTGCCCACTCTTCGCGCTTGGATTCGAAGAACTTGAAGGGCTTGCCGTCCAGCTCCACCAGAGCCTTGCGGATAACAGGCTTGTCGTGTCCGTGACGACGCTCAATGTTCATCATCTTGGTGATGGGCATACCACCGGCAACCCACTCTTCCGCAGGCTTGCTCAGGTTGGAAACCTTGGAAAGATAGCCGTTGAAGCCGTACTGGATCAGCATAAAGGCGTTGTAGCCCAGACTGTAGCAGTAGTCTGCATCAAAGTTGGAGGGGAAAGCGCAGCGGCCTTCGTAGCCCAGGAAGTGGTGCAGGGGAGAGAACTTGCCGTTGTAGGTGCCGGCCTTCTTACGGGCGGCCAGATTCTCCTTGACCATGGCGGAGAACAGCTTCTCGGACTCGATCAGGGACACCTGCACATTGCCGTGAGGATCGCGCTCCAGGAACAGCTGCTGCTGAATGGCCTGAGGCAGAATCTCGAACACAGCCATGGAAGCCTCGGTCAGACCGGCCTTAATGAAGGCGTACTTATCTTCCCAAGTGGGCAGGGCATTGAAAGCATCAGCCTTGTTGCCGGCCAGAAGCTCGTTGATCTCAGCAATCAGCACAGAGAACTCGGGAACAAATTCCACGATGCCCTCGGGGATGATGGCGACGCCGAAGTTCCAGCCCTTGGCGGCACGGGCGGCTACGGAGTCAGCAATATAATCAGTAATCTGAGCCAGGGACATCTTCTTAGCAGCAACCTCTTCACCGATCAGGCAGATGTTGGGTTGGGTCTGCAGAGCAGTTTCCAGTGCCACATGGGAAGCGGAGCGGCCCATAACCTTGACGAAGTGCCAGTACTTCTTGGCGGAGTTTGCGTCACGCTCAATGTTGCCCACGATCTCGGCGTAGGTCTTGGTGGCGGTATCGAAGCCGAAGGAGCATTCGATATCCTCGTTCTTCAGGTCGCCGTCGATGGTCTTGGGGCAGCCGATGACCTGCACGCCGGTGTTGTGGGCGGCAAAGTACTCAGCCAGAACGGCTGCGTTGGTGTTGGAGTCGTCGCCGCCGATGATGACAATTGCGGTGATACCGTGCTTCTTGCAGACCTCTGCAACCACGGCAAATTGCTCCTCGGTTTCCAGCTTGGTACGGCCGGAGCCGATGATATCAAAGCCGCCGGTGTTGCGGTAGCTGTTGATGTATGCATCATCAAAGATCACATAGCTGTCCTCCAGAAGACCGGAGGGACCGCCCTTGAAGCCGTACAGGATATTTTCCTTGTTGGTAGCCTTCAGAGCATCGTACAGACCGCAGATGACATTGTGACCGCCGGGGGCCTGACCGCCGGAGAGGATAACACCCACAACCTGCTTCTTAGCCTCGGAGGTGTTGGCACCCTTCTGGAAGGTGATTTCGTTCTTGCCATAGGTGTTGGGGAAGAGAGCCTGGATCTTTTCCTGATCGGCAACACTCTGGGTGGGCTCGCCCACCTTGACACAAATTTCGGAAATGC
Organism: Oscillospiraceae bacterium; assembly: GCA_015067935.1. Taxonomy (GTDB): domain Bacteria; phylum Bacillota; class Clostridia; order Oscillospirales; family Oscillospiraceae; genus Faecousia. Next base: position 36,544 of record SVLL01000012.1, read on the forward strand.
CGTTTCTCAGCATACCGGGCAGCTTGGGCTGATACTGGTATCTGGCCAGCTGCAGAGAAGATAATTTCATAGTAAAACACTCCTTATGTTCTTTGTTTAAAAAACCTGCAATATTATACTATATTTTTGTGGAAAGGTAAATAGGTAAAAATGAAATATTTTTATTGAAAAAGTAAAAAACTGTGCTATAATGATAGGCGTAAAAATACGCAGGTGTTATCCTGCAAAATTGAAAGGATTGATTCCAATGGCTCTTGTAACAACAACTGAGATGTTCAAGAAGGCTTACGACGGCGGTTACGCTATCGGTGCTTTCAATGTGAACAACATGGAGATCGTTCAGGCGATCACCGAGGCTTGCAAGGAAGAGAATTCTCCCGTTATCCTGCAGGTTTCCAAAGGCGCACGCGCCTACGCCAACCACACCTATCTGGTGAAGCTGGTTGAGGCTGCTGTGATCGAGTGCCCCGAAATTCCCATCGCTCTGCACCTGGACCACGGTGACAGCTTCGAGACCTGCAAGTCCTGCATTGACGGCGGCTTTACCTCCGTTATGATCGACGCTTCCTCCAAGTCCTTCGAGGAAAACATCGAGATCACCCGTAAGGTGGTTGAGTACGCTCACGATCACGGCGTTGTGGTCGAGGCTGAGCTGGGCTCTTTGGCCGGCATCGAGGACGAAGTCAAGGTTGCCGCTGAGGCTGCTTCCTACACCCGTCCCGAGGAGGTCGAGGAGTTCGTGACCCGTACCGGCTGTGACTCTCTGGCTATCGCCATCGGCACTTCTCACGGTGCATACAAGTTCACCCCTGAGCAGTGCACTCTGAACGAGCAGGGTATTCTGGTTCCTCCCGCACTGCGTTTCGATGTGCTGGAAGAGGTCACCAAGCGTCTGCCCGGTTTCCCCATCGTTCTGCACGGTTCTTCCTCTGTTCCTCAGGAGTATGTGGCAATGGTCAACGCCAACGGCGGCAAGATGCCCAATGCCATCGGTGTGCCCGAGGAGCAGCTGCGTAAGGCTGCCGCTCTGTCCGTCTGCAAGATCAACATCGACTCTGACCTGCGTCTGGCAATGACCGGCACCATCCGTAAGTTCTTCAACGAGCAGCCCAGCAAGTTTGACCCCCGTGAGTACCTGAAGCCCGCTCGCGCAAACATCAAGGAGATCGTCCGCCACAAGCTGGTGAATGTTCTCGGCTGCGCTGGCAAGGCCTAATCGCTTATATCTGAACATAAGTGGACGAGATCCTTGTGATCTCGTCCATTTTCTATAAAAATTTGTTGCTATTCCGGCGGTTTCCAAGTATAATAAAGCAAAATGCAAGAAAGGGGAGTAAACAATGAACAAAACCCATTGTGTGCCGCTGACCCAATTGGTGGAGGAATTCCATCTGGATGTGGTGTACCGCTCCACAGATTTTGAATCGGTACAGCTGACGGTTGAGGATGTGGCCCGTCCGGGTCTGCAGCTGGCAGGCTATTTTGATCACTTTGAACCTATGCGCCTGCAGGTGTTGGGCAATGCGGAAATGAGCTATATTGAAAAGATGACCCCGGAGGCATTGGCGGATACCTGCGATCGCCTGTTTTCCTATAAATTCCCCGCGCTGCTGTTGGCCCGGGGCTTTGAGGTGCCTGCTGTTTGCCTGCAGATGGCACAAAAGCACGATGTGACCGTCCTGCGGGCGCAGGAGGCCACCAGTACAGTTGTTTCCGGCATTATCAACTTTCTCCGTACTGCACTGGCTCCCCGGATCACCCGGCACGGCGTGCTGGTGGAGGTCTACGGTGAGGGCCTGCTCCTCATCGGTGACAGCGGCATCGGCAAAAGTGAAGCGGCTGTGGAGCTTTTAAAGCGCGGTCACCGGCTGATTGCGGACGATGCGGTTGAGGTTCGCAAGGTGGGAGAAAACTCTCTTGTGGGTAATGCCCCGGAGCTGATCCGAAACTATGTGGAGCTGCGCGGCATTGGCATCATCAATGTGGCAAAGCTGTTCGGTATGGGTGCCGTTAAGGCAGAAAATGAGATCAATTTGGTGGTGAACATCGTTCCGTGGAATCATCAGGAGATTTATGACCGGCTGGGTTTGGAGGAACAACATATGGAGATTATGGGCGTGAAGATCCCCATGAACACCATCCCTATCACCCCCGGCAGAAATCTGGCACTGATTCTGGAGGTAGCGGCCATGAATAACCGTCAGCGTAAGATGGGTTACAATGCAGCTTTGGAATTTACCCAGCAGATGAATGATCATTTTGCAACCCAAACGGGGAACGGCGTATGAAGGAATTGACCATTGGTGCCAATGACAGCGGACAGCGGCTGGACCGTTTTCTGGCGAAAGCGGTACCCCTTCTGCCGGCATCCTTGGCCCAGAAATACATCCGCCTGAAGCGGATCAAATGCAACGGTGCCCGTGTTCAGCGGGATGCCCGACTGCAGACGGGAGATGTGCTGCAGCTTTACATCAACGATGAGTTTTTCGACAAGCCCCGGGAGGACAATGCCTATCTGACGGTGGCAGCT
>SVLL01000013.1 GCA_015067935.1 Oscillospiraceae bacterium
GTGATCCGCAATCATATCAAATCCGCCATTCCTGCAGCTTTTCTCAAGCACGCCTACACCCCGGACATTCCCGGAAAAGAACGCAGGAAATCTGCACCGGGAAAAGAAGGAAAGCTGGGAGTGGAGGGAATGACTCCGGAAATTATTCTGGATGCTCTCCGACGGGCCGGTGCGACATTTGAGGGCGGAGACCCCACACACCGAGGCGAGACACTGTCCAAGCAGGATATGTGCGATTTGGGACTGTCCGGCGGTGCTGACAGTAAGGTAAAACGCCTTGCTTTACAGAAAATGCTGAACCTGCCGGAACATCTGAGCGCAAATGCGCTTTTGGATGTGCTCAATTTACTTTACAGCAAAGAAGAAATCTACCGAATGGTGGATACCTTGTAAAACACAAATCACAATGACAGGAGGAATTATTGTGGTTGATATTTCTGTTACCAACTTAACAAAGTTCTTTGTCATTGGTGAAAACCTTTTGGAGGGTCTGACCTTTGAGATTCAGGAAGGGGAGTGCGTAGCCATTCTCGGTCGCAACGGCTGCGGCAAAACCACCCTTTTTAACATTCTCACCGGGCAAATGGACTATGACGATGGGGAAGTGTATGTCAATCCCAACAAGCGGTTAGGTTTAATTTCTCAGATCCCCAAGTTCCCGATGGGCTTTACGGTGGAGGATGTGCTCCGCTCCGCCTATTCCGGGATTTTAAAGGCTAAGCGGAAGATGGAAGAACTGGAGCAGGCAATGCTCTGCGGTGCTACCGAGGAGCAACTGCGCCAATACGATGATCTTTGCAACCGCTTTCAATCCGGCGGCGGTTATGAGATGGATGTGGAGGTCGATAAGATTTGCAACGGTCTCGGCATCACATCAGAGCAGCGTACCCAAGATTTTTCCAGCCTTTCCGGCGGAGAAAAGACCCGGGTGAATCTGGGTCGCTTACTGCTGGAAAAGACGGATATCCTATTACTGGACGAGCCCACCAACCATTTAGACCTGCGCAGCGTGGAATGGCTGGAAAGCTATATCAACAGCTTTAAGGGTACAGTTTTGGCCATTTCCCACGACCGCTATTTTATCGACCGGATCGCTGACCGGGTGATTGAGATCACCGACGGTCACGCAGAGTTTTATTCCGGTAACTACTCCTTCTATATGGATGAAAAGCAGGCCCGTTTCGACCTGCAAATGAAGCAGTATGAGCAGGAGCAGGCAAAGCTGAAGCAGCTGGGCTATACGGTGGAACGGATGAAAGGATGGGGCATTAACAACCGCACCTTGTACCGCCGTGCAATGTCCATTCAGCACCGAATGGAGCGTATTAAAAAGACGGAAAAACCAAAAACGGAAAAGACAATGAAGGCCACCTTCGGGGAAAAGGATTTCTCCGGCAATGTGGTGTTTAAATTGAAGAATATGGCCAAGAGCTTTGGTGAGCGCACCCTTTTCTCGGATGTGAATCTGACAGTGGAGGGCGGCGAGCGGATTGCACTGCTTGGTGATAACGGTACCGGAAAATCTACCTTTATCAAATGTCTCCTCGGGGATGAGGATTGTCAGGGAAAGATTCAGTTCGGTCCTACGGTGAAATGGGGATATCTGCCCCAAATCATCCATTTTGACCATCCGGAGCGGAGCCTCTATGATACGATGCTCTATGAAAAGAACTGCACTCCACAGACTGCCCGTGACCGTCTGGGCGCGTTTCTGTTCCAAGGGGAAGATGTGTTCAAAACCGTGGGAACCCTCTCCGGTGGCGAGCAGAGCCGCCTGCGGCTGTGTATGCTGATGGATGAGAAGATCAACCTGCTTATTTTGGACGAACCTACCAATCATTTGGATATTGCATCCCGTGAATGGATCGAGGCGGCCATCGAGGAATTTGAGGGTGTGCTGCTGTTTGTAAGCCACGACCGATACTTTATCGATAAATTTGCTGAGCGTATCTGGCTGCTTGAAGACGGGACGATCCGGGATTTTGCCTGCGGCTATGCCAAGTACCGCTCTATCATCGAGCACGAGCAGGCGGCAAAGCCCCAAGCGGTTGCCGCACCCAAGCCCAAAAAGGAAAAACCTAAGGGCGGCACAAAGGAGCAGGAAAAGCTGATCCGCCGTCTGGAACGGGAAATTGAAAAGCAGGAGCAGCTCATCGCCCAGCTGGACGAAAAAATCGAAGCTGCGGCTGCGGATTATCAGGAGCTTACCCGTCTGCTGGCGGAAAAGGAACAGGCGGAGGATACCCTGATGGAAATGATGGAGGCTTGGGAACAAGCACAGGTTGACACCTGACGGATAACGGGGTATAATACCAAAAGAAAATCTCAAAGGAGCGAAGTAAATGAGTTCTTGTAACGGAAATTGCGCCAGCTGCAGCTCTGACTGCGGGGAACGCAAGAAGGAGAGCCTGCTGGCGGCTTTGAATCCCAAGTCCAGCGTAAAAAAAGTAATTGCCGTTGTCTCCGGAAAGGGCGGCGTGGGCAAGTCCACGGTTACCTCTCTGCTGGCGGTGGCCATGGCGCGCAGAGGCAAGCGGGTGGGCATTCTGGATGCGGATATTACAGGTCCGTCTGTTCCTACAGCCTTTGGCGTAAATGAGTGTCAGGGTGCCTCTGAAGATGGGCTCTATCCTGCTCTGACCAGAACCGGTATGCAGGTGATGTCCATCAATTTGCTGCTGGACAACCCCGGTGACCCCGTCGTATGGCGCGGTCCCGTCATTGCCGGTGCGGTAAAGCAGTTCTGGACCGATGTGGTTTGGGAAGATGTGGACTATATGTTCGTGGATATGCCTCCCGGAACGGGCGATGTGCCTCTGACGGTATTCCAAAGCCTGCCGGTGGATGGTGTTGTAATCGTCACCAGTCCCCAGGATTTGGTCAGTATGATCGTCAGCAAGGCTGTGAAAATGGCCGAGATGATGCACATCCCGGTGCTTGGCTTTGTGGAGAACTATGCCTATCTGTCCTGCCCGGATTGCGGCAAGAAAATCGAGGTCTTCGGCAAGAGCCATCTGGATGAAATCGCATCTGCTCTCGGTCTGCCGGTGCTGGCAAGACTTCCCATCGACCCTGCTGTGGCAGAAGCTTTCGACAACGGTCAGATGGAAACGGTTTTGACTGATGCGGTGGAAGGCGTTATCACCGCAATCGAAAAGCAAGAATAATAAAAATCTCCGCTTCGGTCGAAGCGGAGATTTTGCTTTATTCTTTGGTTTCTTCGGTAGGCTCGATGGATTGGATCATTTTACTGTGGGTGAAATAAATAATCGCGTAGTGGATAAAGGATGCCAGAAGAAGAACCGTATCCACGATCATAATCACATTCACTGCAACAGGACCTATATTAGGGAACATCACAAGTACAATCAGGCTCACGAACAGTACGGCCGTAGAGATCTTACCGGTGATGGCTGCACCGGAGAGCATCTTGCCCTTGCTGATGATGAACAGACCTGCGACCATTTGGAAGGTCTCCTTAATGACAAAGAGGATCATCAGCGTCAGCAGAATGGGATACTTGATCACAAGGCAGACGATTAGAGCAAACTGGGTGACCTTGTCGGCCAAGGGGTCAAGGATCTTGCCCACATTGGAGATCATATTAAAATGCCGCGCGATCTGCCCATCGATCATATCGGTCAGACAGGAGACCGCCAGAATGCCGCCTGCGATGTAGTAGTCAATATCGGAATCGGCGTTGAGGTAGATGACGATATAGACGGGAATCAGCAGCAGCCGGAACAAGCTGAGCATATTGGGAATTGTGAAGAAATCTTTTTTCCAATCCTTGATAAACATTCCTAATCCTCCGGAGATTGCCTGGCAATCATTTGCATTTTTATATTATAGACACATTCCCGGGGATAATCAAGAGGAAAAAGTGGAAATTCATAGAAACTTTATATATTTTCCTGAGGTTTTTGGATGGTGGCCATCGGATAATGAATGGCAAGGTTTTTCCATGTCTCACGGTCCAGCTCGCCGGTAGCCGGAAGAAGCGTCAGGAGCTGAAATTCCGACAGCGCATTGGCGGTTGGAATATCCAAAACTCCCGTTACAGCCGGAGCGGTGATGCTGTTATAGGATTGGGCCAACACGATCAGCATTGCCTGAACCAGATAGAGATTCGGGTTGTTTTCTCCCTGCCGGATCACCTGATTCGGCTCCAGTATAATTTCCAGCGGTTGTACCGGACCGACGGCAATTAACGCAGGTTCGTAGGCCCTCACGATCTGTTCCCAAGTTTGTTGGTCCGCTACACCAGTAACGGGAAGACCGTTTCGCCTCTGAAAGGTGGATACAGCAGTAACGGTTTGCGGTCCGTAGATGCCGTCAGGAATGACACTGGTTTGGAGGTCATCACTTTCAGCGATGACACGGAGCATAGTCTGCAAGCTTCGTACCGGCTGCCCCACAAAGGATTCGTCAGGCTTCATCGAATCACCTCCTGAATGATTGGGTCCTGTTGACCGAGTCGCAGGTCCTCGCCGGGAAACTGGGTCAGGGTGGTGCTGCGGGCGTAACGGGTGCGATTGGCTGATGCCATCGCCGGTACAGATGCCTGCCGTGCAGTGGCAGTGGGACGAATAACGGGAAAACGCTCCCCATCCCTTAGACTGGTATTTTCAATACCGGCAAACTGGTCATAAATCTCGTCCCAAGTCCGGTCATCCACCTGTCCGGTTTCCGGAAGACCGAACCGCCTCTGTGCGGCAATCACCGCATCCCTTGTGGCAGGACCGAAAATGCCGTCTACCGTAACGGGCGGGATGTTTCGAATGTACTCGGAAAGCACAGACAGCATATACTGCAGATGCCGTACCTTATCACCTCGGTCGCCTTCCTGTATGGGATCGGGATATTCCCAGTTGATGGAGTAGAATTGCTGTCCCTGACTGCGCAGCTCAGAAAGCCGGGTGACAGCAGTGTATAGGCGCACCAGCTCATACCATGTAGCCTTACCGACGATCCCGTCAGGCACCAGACCAAAGATTTCCTGAAATTTCCTTACAGATGCCTCGGTGCGGCTGCCGAAAATGCCGTCCACCGATGCCAGCTTGGGAATGGCAGGATAGTTTTGGGCGATCCGGTTCAGCTCTACTTGCACAACGACCACTGACGGACCGGTGCTGCCCCTTCGCAGAGGCGTACCCGGGTAGGAGGAGGTGATGCCCCGTATGGGTGCATTGCTGACAATTTCCACATTGCCGTAGTAATTTCGCAGAATCTGCACATAGTCAAGCCCCCGCTGTGCCAGATTCTGGCTGCCCCATTGGCTTAAACCCTCACAAGTGACAGTAGTGCCGTTGCAGAATTTTGCTGCCAGCGGCTCGACAAACCCCGGCCGTCGCAGGTAATCGTTAAAGAAAGTGTCTACTTGTCGGGAAATAGTATTAAAGTAGCTGCGCCCATTTACATAGGCCTGATCGTAGGCGGTGCTGTTTGTGATGTCAAAATCATAGCCCCGGCTGCGGTAAAACTCTGTGTATACCCGGTTCAGGGCAAAGGAAACGATGGCGAGAATATTAGCTTGCAGGGCACTTTCGTCCCAAGTGGGATAGATTTCACTGGAGGCCACATTTTTTACATAGTCGATAAAGGGCACGGTCACATTGGCAGCATACTGTGATGGCGCACCAAGATGTACGGTAATGCTCTGGGGTACAAAAGGCAGAACAGTAGGTGGCATAGAATCCCTCCTTTATAGGTTTTGCCGGGAGGTGAGGAAGGTTTCCGACTTGTTCCGGCTTTCGGGAAGCTCCGAAAGCGGGATCAGTGCAAGCTCCTGATCGGTAACGACCCCAGGGAAAATCTGCACATCATCCACGAAAATCTGTTCATAGTCCCGTAATCTGGCAGTGAGATTGACTGTTGCAAAGGGAATTTCCGTTGGGTTAGGTGTCAAACTTTCGGCGCGGTCAGGCACCGGGATGGAGATGGGATCGATGCGCCCTGACCGGTCTGTCAGCCGCAGGGCAATGACCGTTCCGTCCGATGCGGAAACCGCTATGGAAACATCCTGCAAGGGGATATACCCATTGCCGGCGTAAGCGTGTACCTGAATATATCCGGTATCCGGCAGAAGAATCACTCCTTTCTTGGTTCGCATTAGTATATGCACAGGTTGGTCAGAAGGTGAAAATAGGAAAGCTTCCTTAAAGGAAGCCTTCCATTTGCTTGATGTTGTTGTTTTCACAATCCAGCAGCTTTTGGGCCATCTCGGTTACAGCCCCGTCGTTTTGATGATAACGGTGCAGATTCTTGAGGCTTTTGATCACACCGCGGGTGTTGCCCTGCACCATCATTTCTGCAATTTTGGAATCATTCTTGCCATACATCAGCTTGCCCCGGGTGGCCATATCTGCCATCGTCCGGGCAATGGGGTTCAGTTCTGTAAGCTCCCAACCCCGTCGCTTGGCCAAAGCATAGGTCTCCTGCTCAATGTCGTTGTACTCCTTCAGCTGATCCCGGAGGGCTTTTTTCAGTTCATTGCCGTTTACGGCTTTTTCCACACTGCGGATACCTACCTGTCCCATTTGGGTAGTTTTCAGCAGGGAGGATAAAATATCTTTACTGTCCTTCATTTTCATCACCGGGCTTATCTTGTGCAGATTGCAGGCAGATAACCGTGGCAAAATTTTCATAATTTCATAGGATGCTCTGAGAGGAGGCGTTTTAGATGTGCGCCATTGCCGGAATTCTTGACATACCTACCGAAGAGAATACTCTGAAACAAATGCTGGAAACCATGCATCGCCGGGGACCGGATGCCAACGGAATCCACCCCATTGAGGGCGGCTGGCTGCTCCATGCCCGTCTGGTTGTTGTGGATCCCGACGGGGGAAAGCAGCCAATGACGCTTTGCTTTGCCGGCGAGGAATACACCATCGTTTATAATGGAGAGCTTTATAATACTCCTGAGCTGCGTGGGCAGCTGGAAAAGCTGGGACATTTCTTTTTATCCCGTTCCGACACGGAGGTTTTGCTCCATGCTTATGCCCAATGGGGGAGAGATTGTCTTGAAAAGCTAAATGGCATCTTTGCATTTGCGGTGTGGGAAAAATGCCGTCGCAAATTGTTTATGGCCCGGGACAGAATGGGCGTAAAGCCGTTTTTTTATACACAAGCCTGCGACGGATTTCTCTTTGCATCGGAAATGAAAACCCTGCTTGTCCATCCCAGTGTAAAACGGGAGCTGGACCGGGAAGGGGCTATGCAGTTGCTGTTGTTGGGTCCGGGTAGAGTACCGGGAAGCGGTGTGTTGCGAAATATCCGGGAACTGAAGCCGGGGCAGTATGCAGAATACGAAAACGGAAAAATGCAGGTGCAAACCTATTGGTATTTAAGGGACAGGGAGCATCGGGAGAGCTTTGGGGAAACGGCAGAACGGGTGCGTGCATTGGTGCTGGATGCCGTTTTGCGGCAGACGGTCTCCGATGTGCCCATCGGCACTTTTTTGTCAGGGGGATTGGATTCCAGTTTAATTACTGCCATCTGCGCAAAGAAAATGGGTGGCAAGCAGCTGCCTACTTTTTCCGTTGATTATGTGGACAGCGCAAAATACTTTACACCCAATAAATTTCAGCCGGAATCGGATGGGGAATACATCCGTCTGATGGCAGAGACCTTCCGCACCGATCACCATTGGTGTGTGCTGTCGCCGGATGACCTGATGGCGGAGCTTGAAAATGCGACCCTTGCCCGGGATCTGCCCGGAATGGCGGATGTGGATTTTTCCTTGCTCGCCTTTTGCAGGCAGATCAAGACGCATGTGACCGTTGCCCTGTCAGGGGAGTGCGCTGACGAGATATTCGGCGGCTATCCCTGGTATCGTGATCCGGAAATTCGTAACCGAGAAGGCTTCCCGTGGGCCCAGAATACGGCATTACGGATGGGGATGCTGCACCCGGGAATACAGAAAATCAACGGCGCAGAATATGTGCAGGCGTTGTATGATGAGACTTGCCGGGAATGCGATATCCTGCCGGGAACAGATCCCTTGGAAATACGGATGAAGCAAATGATGAATTTGAACCTGAAATGGTTTATGCAAACCCTTTTGGATCGTAAGGACCGGATGAGTATGTATTCCGGACTTGAAGTGCGCGTTCCGTTCTGCGACCATCGAATTGCCGAGTATCTCTACGGTGTGCCGTGGGAATACAAGGATCACAGGGGAAAGGAAAAGGGATTGCTACGCTCGGCAATGGAAGGGATACTTCCGGAGAAGGTGCTTTGGCGAAAGAAATCTCCCTATCCCAAGACGATGGACCCCCGATATTTACAGCTTGTATCGGAGCGGATGGAGCATCTGCTGGCTGATAAAAACGCACCATTGTTCCAACTTGTGACAAGAGAAGCGGTGAAGAATGTGCTGCTGGAAGACCAGACTTGGCCATGGTACGGTCAGCTGATGCGCAGGCCCCAGACCATTGCATATCTGCTCCAGCTGAATCTTTGGCTGAGCCATTACAGCATAGATATAACCATATGAAACGGAAAGCCACAGGGATCTGTGGCTTTTTTCTTTAATTAGCTCTTTTCATTTTAGGCAAAATGGTGTATAGTATAGGTAAGACTTTCTTCAGACCGCAAAGGTGGAAAGGAGCAGTAATGACTTACGAACAGATTAAGAAAAACGAGGCGATTCGCACCTATATCATGCAGGCGGATGCCTCTTTGGCCGCACTCGGTTATACGGAGCACAGCTTCGCCCATGTGGGACGGGTAGCGGAAATGACCGGATATATCCTGAAAACACTGGAAAAGAGTGACCGTATTGTAGAGTTGGGCAAAATCGCCGGCTTCCTGCACGATATCGGTAATCTGGTGAATCGGGTGGATCACAGCCAGAGCGGTGCAATTATGGCGTTTCGTCTGCTGGACCGAATGGATTTTTCTCCCGACGAGATTTCCCTGATCGTCACCGCAATCGGTAACCACGATGAGGGCACCGGCGTGCCGGTCAATGAGCTGGCAGCAGCGTTGATTCTGGCGGACAAGTCCGATGTGCGCCGCAGCCGTGTACGCACCAAGTATGTGGCAGATTTTGACATTCACGACCGGGTGAATTACTCCGTCACGAAATCGGAACTGACCATTAACGAGGCCCATACAGTGGTGGAGCTGAAGTTGGAGGTCGACACCCAGTTCAGCCCGGTGTTGGATTATTTTGCGATTTTTACAAACCGGATGCTTCTGTGCCGCAGCGCGGCAGAAACCTTGGGTTTGCAGTTTAAACTGACCATCAACGAACAGCAACTTGGCTAAGAAAGGAGTGCTGGTATGGCACTGAAGATTCTGAAAAGAAATCCCTGCTTGCTTCCCTATGAGGCAGACCTGAAAATGCGGATGGCAAATTATAAAGCCACCAAAGCCGCACTGACAGCTGATGGGGCAGGACTAAGCGATTTCGCCAACGCCCACCACTATTTTGGTTTCCATCCGGTCCCTGATGGCTGGTACTACCGGGAATGGGCACCGGCTGCGGAGGAATTGTTCCTGACAGGTGATTTCTGCGGTTGGGATCGCTACGCCCATCCGATGACTAAGACAGAGAACGGTGTTTTTGAGCTGTTCCTGCCCGGAGCGGATGCTCTGCAGGACGGTCAGCGAGTGATGACAATCGTCAGACACGGCGGTCGCGAGCTGGAGCGTATACCTCTCTATGCCACCCGGGTAGTGCAGGATCCGCAAAGCTACGAGTGGCACGGCGTCATCCACCGAATGAAGGATTTTCGATGGACGGACGGGTGCTTTAAGCCGGAAAAAAAGCTTCTCATCTACGAATGCCATATCGGTATGGCGCAGGAAGAGGGGAAGGTTGGCACTTATACGGAATTTAAAGAGAATATTCTGCCCCGAATCAAGGCCTTGGGCTACAACACCATCCAGATCATGGCCATTATGGAGCATCCCTACTATGCCTCCTTCGGTTACCAGGTGACCAATTTCTTTGCGGCATCCTCCCGGTTTGGTATGCCGGAGGAGCTGAAGGCTCTGGTCAATACTGCCCACGAAATGGGCATCGCGGTGCTTCTGGATGTTGTTCATTCCCACGCATCCAAGAATACCCGGGAGGGTATCAACGAATTTGACGGCACATCCTATCAGTTCTTCCACGAGGGTGCGAAGGGCAATCACTCTGCGTGGGATACCAAATGCTTCAACTACGGCAAGCACGAGGTGCTCCATTTCTTACTGTCCAACCTGAAATTCTGGATGGAGGAATACCATTTTGACGGCTTCCGCTTTGACGGCGTGACTTCAATGCTTTATCACGATCACGGTCTGGGTACGGCCTTCACCGGTCCTGAGCTGTATTTCTCTATGAATACGGATACGGAAGCGGTGACCTATCTGCAGCTGGCATCCACGCTGGTGAAGGAGCTGAATCCCAATGCCATTCTGATTGCGGAGGATATGTCAGCTATGCCGGGTATGTGCCTGCCCATTTCCGAAGGCGGCATCGGCTTTGATTACCGCCTCGCCATGGGCGTGCCGGATATGTGGATCCGCCTTTTGAAGGAATACCGGGATGAGGATTGGGATCTGAACCGGATTTACTATGAGCTGGCCAACCGCTGGCCGGGAGAAAAGGTCATCGGCTACTGTGAGTCCCACGATCAGGCACTGGTGGGGGATAAAACCATTATGTTCCGGTTGTGCGATCAGGAAATGTACTGGTCTATGGATAAGTATAACAATAGCGCGGTAATTGATCGGGGAATGGCCTTGCATAAAATGCTGCGACTATTGACAATGACCCTAGGCGGCGAGGGCTACCTGACCTTTATGGGCAATGAATTCGGTCATCCTGAATGGATCGATTTCCCCAGAGAGGGAAACGGCTGGAGTTATCATTATTGCCGCCGTCAGTGGAGTCTTGCTGATAATCCGGACCTGAAATACGCATATTTGCAGGAATTTGAAAAGGATATGCTCTCTGCTGCAAAGAAGCACCGGGTGATCGGTCAGTGGGACAAACAGCTGCTGGTTCACAATGGGGACAATGTGATGGTTTACCAAAAGGGTGGGTTGATCTTTGCCTTTAATTTTGATCCCACCCGTTCTTATGAAGGCTATTTCCTGCCGATGCCGGAGGTAGGGGAGTATCAGGTGGTAATGTCCACAGATGACTATTGCTACGGCGGACACGGTCGGGTTTGGCATCAACGCTATACTGCAAAAGAAAATGAGGATGCAGCTGCAGGTATTATGTGCTATTTGCCGAGCCGCACTGCAATTGTATTTCGTAAAATAATTCACAGAAAGAGGGATAATAATGTATAAAGTTGCGATTTTGGGTTGTGAAAATTCTCACGCCAATAATTTCTTGAAAGCAGTTCTTGTGGACAGGATCTGCGAGGATATTGAATTTGTGGGCGTTTACAGCCACGAGCCGGAGGCTATGCAAAAGCTGCACGACGAATTTGGCGTGGCAATGGCTTCTTCCTATGACGAATTTGTGGGCAAGGTGGACGGTATCATCATTACCGCCCGTCACGGCGACAACCACTATAAATACGCCAAGCCCTATCTGGATTGCGGAATTCCCATGTTTATCGACAAGCCCATCACCTGCACCGAGGCAGACGCAAAGGCCTTTATGAATGACCTGAAAAGCCGCAATGTACCCATCAGCGGCGGCTCTGTGTGCGTGCTCAATGACTTTGTACAGGAGCTGAAGCAGATTGTTGCAGAGAAAAAGCACGGTAATATTTTGGGCGGTTATCTTCGCGCGCCTATTATGATGCAGAGCCCCCACGGCGGTTTCTTCTTCTATGCCCAGCATCTGGCACAGACAATGATGGAGATTTTCGGCAACTATCCCGAAAGCGTCCGCGCCTGGCAGAAGGGCGAGATTCTCCACTGTGATGTGCACTATGCCGATTACGATGTGGACCTTGCCTATACCCCCGACAGCTGGATTTATTATGCCAGTGTCAGCAGCTTTGAAAAAGTTGTGGGCGATGCCTTCAGCACCGGCGACGGTTTTGCCAAGGAGTTTATGGAGTTCCATAATCTGCTGGAGGGCAAGCCTCAGAAGCAGACCTACGAGGATTTCTTCGCGCCCGTGTTTGTGCTGAACGCCATCAACCGCGCGCTGCTCAGCGGCAATGTGGAAAAGGTCAATCGGATTGAGGAAATTTAATATCTAAGGGCATCACTTCGGTGATGCCCTTGCCCTTGACATTTTCGGTTTTAAATGCTATAGTTGGTTGCGATGGAGAGATGTCCGAGCGGTTTAAGGAGCTAGTCTTGAAAACTAGTGATGGGGCAACCCACCGTGGGTTCGAATCCCACTCTCTCCGCCATAACGGACACCAATTGGATGACAGTATCATCACGATTGGTGTCCAATTTTGTAATGCGGATATGGGGAATACCTATGACAAGATTCTTTGTAACACCGGAGGATATGCAGCCCAATTTTCTGGTACTCACCGGGGAAAATGCCCAGCACGCCAAGGTCCTGCGACTGAAAAACGGGGAAGAGGTGCTGGTTTGTGACGGACAGGGCCACGAGTGCCTGTGTGCCGTCAGCGATGTGAGTGAGGGCCAGTTCAGCCTTGTGGTTAAGGACCGCAGAGCATCCGAAACAGAGGCTCCTGTACGGGTCAGCGTCTATATGGCCTTTCCCAAAGGTGACAAGCTGGAGCATGTGATCCAGAAAGCCACGGAGCTTGGTGCGTTTGAAATCGTGGCGTTTCCGTCAAGCCGCTGTGTATCGAAGCCTGACGAAAAGAGCTTAAAGAAAAAGCTGGAGCGTTGGCAGAAGATCGCGGCCTCTGCAGCAGAGCAATCCGGACGGGGCAGGATCCCGGAGGTCCTTGTTCTTGGCAGCTATAAAGAGGCTCTGACAAGAGCGGCCCAAGCGGATAAGGCCCTGATGTTCTATGAAAATGAGCAGGCAACAACCCTTAAAATGGCAATGGAACAGGGGAGTGCGGAAACTATCAGTCTGCTTACCGGTCCTGAGGGCGGTCTGGAAGAAAAAGAGGTTGCGCAGGCCCGGGAAATGGGTCTGCAGGTGTGCACACTCGGCAAACGGATTCTCAGATGTGAGACCGCTCCGCTGTGCGCTCTGTCAGCCGTAATGTATGCCTGCGGCGAATTTTGATATAATTTATAAAAAGTTCTTGCATATATTGGTAATGTGTGATATAATCCTAATCTAAACCAAGGAAGGTTTTGGTCAATATCACAAATATTGGTATATGCTTATAATAGGGATAAGCGTTTCTACGAACCACCGTAAATGGTTGACTACCGGTTTTGTCAGAACTGGTAGTCGGCCTTTTTTTATCGTCTGCCGTTCTATACCCCTGAAGGGAGCGTATGCTGTATGAATCACATTTTATTAGAAATTTTTGGCTATGTGGGAATGGCCCTTGTGCTGGTGTCCATGATGATGACATCGGTCAAATGGTTGCGCCTCTTTAATATGACCGGCGCAATCATCTGTGCCATTTACGGTATTCTTACCAACACATGGCCTACGGCACTTCTGAATATGGGCTTGCTGATTATTCAGGCAGTGCAGCTGATCCGGCTGTACCGGATGGAAAAGAAGGAGGTAACAAAATGATCTTAAATATTGATGGCCGTACAATCGAGCCCCGTCCCGATCAATCCCTTTTGGAGCTGATCCGTGAGCTGGGGATGGATACAGATAAGCTATCCACCCGCCCGCTGGCAGCCAAAATCGCCGGTGAGGTATTCAATCTGAACTATGTTCCGGTCCGTCAGAAGGACGGTTCTGACCGTTCGTCCATTCGCCGCGCAATGGCGGCATCCGGCGGTCACGTGCGTCTGCTGCGCTACGGTGACGATACCGGACGGGAGGTGTATACCCGCACCGCCCAATTTGTGACCTTCCTTGCACTGCATCGTCTGTACCCGCAGGCAAAAGCGAAGATGAACTGCACCGTTGGCTCCGGTCTGTTCATTGCTGTATATGACTGCAAGGAGCTTTCCATCCGTGCCCTGAAGGCGGAAATTGCCAAGCTGGTGGAGATGGACATCCCGTTGATTCGTCAGAGGCTGACCACGCAGGAGGCTATTGACCGCTATGCAGCTTCCGGTCAGGATGACAAGGCAAAGCTGCTGTCCTGGCGTAAGGAACCCCACTTTGATGAATACATATTTGAGGATTTCGGTGATTACTACTATGGTGAGCTTGCACCATCCACTGGCTATATGAAGGTTTGGGATATTCAGCAGAAGGATGGCGGCTTTATGTTCATCTATCCCGACGATCAGGACCCCGATCAGGTTGCCGATTACAAGGAAAGCCCCCATTTCTTTGATATGTTCTCTGAGGGTGAAAAATGGGGCTACCTGATGGATTGTCAGACCGTTGCCGATTTGAATGAGCTTGTGGATTCCGGTCGGATCCGTGAGCTGATCCGCGTCAACGAGGCACTGCACGAAAAGAATTATTCCAAGGTCGCCGATATGGTGTGCCAGCGGGGTGCAAAGGCGGTAATGCTGGCAGGCCCCAGCTCCTCCGGCAAGACCACCTCCGCCAACCGTCTGTCCACCCAACTGCGTGTTCACGGCAAAAAGCCTATTCTGATGAGTCTGGACGATTACTATCTGGACCGAGATAAGATCCTGCCCGGACCTGACGGCAAGGTGGATTTGGAGCATATCAACACTATCGATACGGAGTTGTTCGGTCAGCATCTTGCTGCTCTGCTTGACGGGGAAGAGGTGGAGATTCCCACCTTCAACTTTAAACTTGGCAAGCGCGTCTGGAACGGCCACAAGATGAAAATGGATAAGGACACCGTTTTCGTGATTGAGGGTCTGCACGCCCTGAATCCGGTTTTGCTGCCTGCAAACCTGGATAAGCATCTGGTGTTCCGTCTCTATGTCAGCCCCTTGCTGCCTCTGAACCTGGATGATCATAACCGGATTCCCACCAGCTATCTGCGTCTGCTGCGGCGAATCGTGCGGGACTTTGAAAGTCGCGGCACCAGTGTCCAGCGAACCATCGGTATGTGGGACAGCGTCCGTGCCGGTGAACGCCGGTGGATTTTCCCCTTCCAAGAGAATGCGGATGTGATTTTCAACAGCTCCACCCTCTATGAGCTGGCGGTGCTGAAAAAGCATATTTTCCCACTCCTGACGGCTGTTGAGCCGGAAGATCCTGCTTATGATGAGGTTCGTTCCATCGTTAAGGTGCTGAACTTTGTGCAGGAGGCAGATGTGGATGATGAAATTCCGCCCACATCCCTGGTGCGCGAGTTTATCGGTGGCAATACTTTCTACCGTTAAAGTTTTATTAGTGAGTAATTTCTTGATTTTGTGTGTTTAAGTAGCAGAAGGACTTTTTGCGGCAAGAATTCTGGGAGGTTATGGTTATGAAGCATACCGTAAAACAAATCTCATGCCTGCTGTTTTGCCTTTTGCTGATTCTCACTTGGCTGCCGGTCACAGCAAGAGCAGATACGGGACCAAAGCCCTCTGTGCGCATCACATTTAAGAATATGGGTGATGAGCTTTGCTATGGCACACTGCTCTCTGAGAAGTCGTCTACGGGCCCGGCATCTGTTTGGGATGGCAATGAGGAATATGCATACCACAATGAAAATGAGCTTTTTCCCTATGCACCTACGGACTATAAGACCTGGAAAGCCTTTGTGGAATACGAGGATTCCGACGGGTATTACTATCTGCAGAGAACTTGGCAGGTTAATGAAGCTAAAGAGCTGAGCTGGACCTATTATCCGCCGCAAAAATTCAAAATCCTTTTGTATTATCCCGAAACAGAGCAGTTCGTTGTCAGCGGTATCTATGAACGGTACGCCTTCGACAGCTATTTCTCTGTTGATATGGAAAGCGATGATATGATAAGCGTGCGTCAATCATATCAATACGGTCAGGAGATCATATCCCTTTTGGCGCGTATCCTCATTACGATCGCCATTGAAATGGGCATTGCGTTCTTGTTCGGCTTCCGGGGCAAGAAAGCACTCCTGCTGCTTGTTATTGTCAACACCGCAACACAAATCGTTTTGAATGTTTTGCTCAATATCATCAATTTCAAATCTGGGCAGTTTGCGTTCGTTACGGGTTACATCGGGCTTGAATTTGCGGTTTTCGCCATTGAAGCAGTGCTTTACTCAGTGCTGATGAAGAGAATTGCTGATTACGAAAAACCTACCTGGTTCTATATCGTATACGCGTTAATAGCCAACGGAGTATCCTTTATTGTGGGCCTCGAAATCGCAAAAATGATCCCCGGCATATTCTAAAAATTTACCGCAGCATCCGAACAGGATGCTGCGGTTGCTCATTTATGATATTTGCTGCCGGCCTGAATGGCTTCTGCCCGGTAGATCTGCTCCAGGACCATAATTCTTGCCAGATGATGGGGAAAGGTCATAGGACCCATGGAGAGCTTAAAATCAGCCTTTTCTTTCACCCGGGGTGCCATGCCGAAGGACGATCCGATCAAAAAGCAGGCACTGCTTTTGCCGGAGAGCTTGACTTCCTTCAGTTTATCTGCAAAGATTTCGCTGGAAATCACCTTTCCTTCCGGCGTAAAGACACAAAACCAAGCACCCTTTGGAATCTTGGCAAAGATCAGCTCTGCCTCCTTCTCCAGACCAGCGGCAATTTCAGCAGGGGAGGGATCCTCCGGAAGACGGTGCTCCGGCAGCTCGATAATCTGAAAATTGCAATAGCCCTTCAGCCGCTTGCAGTATTCCTCTGCCGCACTTGTGTAAAATTTTTCTTTCAGCTTTCCCATTGTGATCAATGTCACATCAAACATAGAACCACTCCTTTTCGGGTATTATATCATACAGCAATAAGCTTGGCAAGAAGGAGTGAGATTATGAAGAAAAAGAAGGAACAGAAGAATGAGCAATGGGAAAGTGTTTTCGCCACAATAGAGCGCAATGCCTACGATCCGCTGGGCAGCTATACCGGCCGTCCCACAAACCCAAAGGAACGACCCGTGCAGGATGCGGACGATTTGTAAACAATGGCCTGCCGGTGGCAGGCCATTTGCTATGCTTTTTTGTACTTTTGTCGGGTAGCCATACCGCCGCGGATATGACGCTGGCTTTTGTTTACATCCAAAACCTTCCGCACCTGCGCATACAAGGCTTTGTTATACCTTGGCAGGCGAGTGGACAGGTCCTTGTGAACTGTGGATTTGGATATGCCGAAGCGTACTGCCGCCGCACGGACGGTCGCGCCGGTTTCAATCATGTACACAGCCAAAGCGCAGGCTCTTTCTTCCATGGTGTCAGGCATATATATCCCCTCCGATGCTGTGTGCTGCCATAGAAATCTATGTTGCAAACAGTACCAATATGCCCGCTTACAGAATTATGAAAAATTTTTTATAAAAGGCGAAGAATTTTCAATTTATCTATAGAAATTTACCGCAATAGCCGTTATAATAAACAAAAAAGGAGGGATGTCTATGGAAATTAGCGGAAAGACCCTGCGAAGAATATTTCTTGGCATAGGCGGATGCATTCTGTTGTACTGGATTTTATTCCAAACAGATAGTGTTTTGCATATCTTTGGGCAGATCGCAGCGGTGTTTTCTCCCTTTGTGGTGGGTGCGGCATTGGCGTTTGTGCTGAATGTTCCCATGCGTGCCATTGAAAAGCTGCTGAAGAAAATTCCTAAACTTAGTGCCCGGCGTGCTTTGGCCATTGTGCTGACCTTGATTGCGGTTGCATTGGTATTGTATGGCATCTTTGCCTTGCTGATTCCTCAGATGATTGATACTGTGGAGTCTATTGCCGGTCAGCTGCCGGATTTTTTCGCCAATGTTCAAAAAAGCATAATGAACTATTTGGAGGAAAACCCGGAGGTTATGGATTGGGTTACGGAAAACACCAATTTCCAGAACCTTGACTGGGGTGCCTTGGTGCAGGAGGCTGTGTCCTTCCTGACAGACGGTTTGGGAAATGTGGTGGAAAAGGCTGTTGCTGCGGTTATTACTTTGGGAACCGGCATTTTCAATGCTATTCTCAGCTTCGTTTTCGCCCTTTACTGTCTGGCGCGAAAGGAGATCCTTGCCCGTCAGGGACGGCGGCTTTTGTATTCTGTGCTGCCGGAAAAGGTGTGCGATGAAGTCATCAGGATTTCTCGTATGACCAATGCTACCTTCTCCCGGTTTATCTCAGGTCAGTGCATCGAGGCGTTGATTTTGGGCGCAATGTTTGCCATCACGATGCCTATTTTCGGAATGCCCTATGCGGTGCTGATCAGCGTGATCATTTCTGTGACAGCCCTTGTGCCCATCGTTGGTGCCTTTGCTGGCTGCATTATTGGTGCATTCTTCATTTTGGTTGTGGATCCTGCACTGGCATTTTGGTTCATTATCCTGTTCCTTGCGCTGCAGCAGATTGAAGGCAACCTGATCTATCCCCGTGTGGTTGGCAGTTCTGTGGGTCTGCCCGGTATGTGGGTGCTGCTGGCGGTTGCCATTGGCGGCGACCTGATGGGCGTTGGCGGTATGCTCCTTATGATCCCTGTTGCATCTGTGCTGTACGCACTGGCGCGGGAGTTTACGGATAAGCGTTTGGATGTACGCAATGTTCCCTACGATAAGCTTCAGGATCACCCAATCAATCTGGAGCGTCCCAAAATTGAGCGGAAGCCCCGTAAGAAGCCTGCGGAAACCCCTGAAAAGACGGAAGAAACAGAGTAATAAAGGTAACCCCCGATGCGTTTGCATCGGGGGTGATTTTTAGCCATTTGCGGCAATGGAAAAGCTCTGGGTGAATACCGAGGCTCCGTCGAAATAAACAGAAACGGAATAGCTGCCGGATTCATTGGGCATTGTGGGAATCATGAATTCTCCGTAGCGATTATTCCACATATCGTCCCAAGTACGAACTTCTGTATCGGCACAGATCAGACGGCCCTCGTGATCCCGGATCACATAGAGGGTAGTGACCTGATCATCCACCTTGCTGGTTTTGGTGTCCAAATGTGCCACAAAGGCAGCTCTTTGTCCCAACAGGAAGGTAGTGGTGTAATCGTCTTCCTGAACATCCTCATAATTCCAATTGGATATGGCAGGGGGGACGCACATAGAAAAAGTTATATTATCCGCAGTGATCAGATAACCGCTGAAGGGTTCAGCGGACGGTGCAACATATTCCAGCTGACCCCCGAAGGCGGAGCTGCCGTCTGCAGGTTTGACGCTGATAGAATAGTGTGCGCCCGGAACTCTCAGGGGAATCATTCCGTAGTTGCCTTCGCAGGCTATAAGCTGTTGAGTCGTGATGCTGTCAATGGTGTACATCAACAGCCAGCCGTCAGCCGGTGGATTGCCTTCACATTCCCAGGTTACCTTCAGATTAAGGGGATCACTGTCATCTACCTGCAGGTCCTTGACAGTAATTGCATTGGCAGAAATATAGATCCGGGTCCCGAGGGACATTCCGTCAGCCTTGACCTCTACGGTATAATCCGATGCAGGATCCAAACCTTCAAAGTAGAAGGCGGTATCTTCGGTCGTGACGGTTTTGTCAAAGCCGGCATCATTGTAGCAATGAATACTCCATTTTCCGACAGCTGCACCGGCAGGGGCATTCCAAGTAATTCCAAAACCCTGCTCAGTGAATCCAATCGCCCGCAAATTCTCCGGATAAACTACGCCGGATAATGTGTAGTTGATGGTATTTGTGCCGGTGACATACAGCTCTCTGGTCGGGATAAGTGTAAAGGTATACGCCTTGCCAACTGTCAGACCGGTAAGCGTGTATTGCCGCCCGGTGAATGGGGCGGTGGTGATGGCAGGCTGATCGTCTGTTTGGTAGGTGATCATCCATTCAGGGGATTCGGGACCTTGTGCAGAGAAATAGAGGATCACTGAGCCGTCCTCAAGACCGGTTGTGGCATAGAAACCGCTGATTACGGTGGCTTCTGCGGTGGAATAGCTTTCCTTGATCTCTCCGAGAAGCTTATGCATACCTGCGATGGAAACCTCAACCGTGTAGCTGGTATCCGGCTTCAGACCATCAAAAGCGGCAATGCCGTTTTTAACGGGGGAAGTGAGTGAATTGCCGTAGATATCGGTACAGGTGACGGTGAGCTTTTCATCGGCAATATCGGTCACCAGCTCGACAGTCAGGGTGTCTTCCTTACCAGTGAGGATCATATCCTCTACGGTTTGCAAATAGTAATGCTGGTAGAATACGGCAAATCCTGTAATCAGGAAGAGAGAAACCGCAACCAGAATGCACGCTACGGTCAGCCCCTTATAGCGATTACGGCGGTGACGGCTCGGAGTTTCTTCTGTTTCCTCTTGCTCTTCCGGTGCAAGAGTTTCGGAATCTTCAGATAGTTCTTCCTCCGCAGGCTCTTCCTCCTCTTCCTCAACTGGAAGTGTAACATCAATGGGCTCAGGTGCGACGGGAGGATCGGGAAGCTGATGGGCGATCAGCTCATCTGCCTGCGCCAGCATGTCTTCCACATCCTCCTGCACAGCTTCAGCAGGTGCAGCCTCATCTTCTTCAGGGATTTCTTCCGGTTGCTCCGGCGCATCTTCGGTTTCTTCCTGAGGGACTCCTTCTGTAGAGGCATCGGTTTTGTCAGTGGGTGTTACCGGGGGCATCATTGCTGCCACAGCATCCAGTGCGTCATCAACCTCTGCCAAAATGTCTGCAGTGGTGGGTTCTTCATCTTCAACAGTGACGACCGGCTCCGGTTCGGGCTCTTCCGCAGCAGGAGGAGGGGGTGCGATGGGCGTGTCGTTTACCGCATTGGTTTGCATATAGCCGGCCAAAGCCTGACCCATCTGCACGGGGTCCTGCCATCGGTCCTCAGGATTTGCAGAGCAAGCCTTGAGAATGATCTCCGCAAGGGCGGAATCCGCGTGACGGGGGGCTGCCATGGGCTGATTTGCTTCCGGAAGCTGACCGTCATTATAAACCTGATAGAGAATCAAACCCATAGCGTAGGTATCCATGGTCAGATTCAAAGCGGAGAATGCATCGCTGATTTCCGGTGCGGTATAGGCACTGCGGTACTTATCCGGCAACGAGGTATAGTGCAGGGAATCCATGCGCATAAAACCCACATCACCGATGCGGAATTCCCGTTCGTTGCACACAAAAATGTTGGAAGGCCGCAGATTGGTGTACAGATACCCGTAACGACGGGCAGCACACAGTGCCGCGCATAGATCAAGACCCAGATTGACACCCTGCAGGTGGGTCATTTCGTTGCATTTCAGCACATCCTCCAGCGTGGGGCGATACTGGCTGAGCAGGTACACATCAAAGCCGGTTTCGTCATTTTCCATCGGGACCAGCTGATAGCCGTCAAAGGGTATGAAACCTCCGTTGCGAGCGAGCTTTTGCAGCAGCTGTGCTTCTTCGATAATGCCGTCTGCCTGCTCCCGGAAATAGTCAAGTGCGCGTTCCCGGTCATCAAATGCACCGGCCAAAAGCAGAGCCTCAAGCTTGGCTTGGGTGGCAGGCAGGGAGATGATTTTCACAATATGCTTCTTTTCGTTCTCCAAATACATTGCCGGGCAGGTGCGAACACCGTTGTGGTTACTGAAAGGATCGCCCATAACAAAGCCGTCCAGCAAGGGAGAAATCAGTAAGGGTTCTGACAAATTCATCGCCTCATTCCTTGGTATAATACGCTAAATTTTATTTTAAAGTATATTTGCTGAAAAAGCAACCATATTTCACAGGTTTTTCTCGAAAAGTACTGTGGGATTTTGACAAAAAGAATGATCTTTCGTGGCTCTTGTCAAGAATGTGTACTTGCAAACAGAAAACAGATATGGTATAATACAACCGAAAAGCGCAGTAAGTGCGCAGACAGGAGGTTTAGATATGAAAGTTGTTTGTGATGTATGTGGAACCACCTTCCCGGAAACCGACAGTTGTTGCCCGGTTTGTGGTTGTGCCAAGGCACCCGATGCCCAGTTAATTGAAGAGGAAACTCCCGTCAAACAGGAATCTGCCGGCAGCTACAGCAAGGGCGGTCGCTTCTCTCAGAGCAATGTCAATCGCCGCAGCACTGCTGCGGAGGAAAGTGCACAGGAGAGTATGCCTGAGCCCCGTCCTGCCCGTGAGCGCAAACCCCAGAGCGAGCCTCAGGGTACCAATAAGGGCCTGATTGCCGCAGTGATCATTCTGCTGGTCGCCATTGTTTTGGTGGTTGTGTATATTGGTATCAGTGTGCTGAATATGGATTCCAACGAAGATCCTCAGCCCAGCAGTTCCAGCTCCGGCACCGTTCTGGAGGTGCCCTGTGAGTCCTTGACGCTCAAAAACGCCAACGGTATTATTAATCTGTCCACTCCCAATGCGACCTTTCTTCTAGAAGTCATCGTGCTGCCCACTGATACAACTGATAAGATCGTCTATTCCTCTGCTGATCCTACCATTGCAAGTGTCGATGCCAAGGGCAATGTGATGCAGGTCGGTTACGGTGAAACGGTCATCACCGTTGCCTGCGGTGACCAGATGGCACAGTGTACGGTCAAGTCCACTGTGGGTGAGCCGCCTGAGACGCAGCCTACTACACCTCCCGGTCCCCAGCTGCCTGACGGCTTCAAGCTGAAGCTGAAGACCTATAAGGACAGCGGTGAAATTACCATCGCCGGCGATGCTGTTGCTACCATTTACAGCGAAACCATGGGCGTCAAAGCCAGCGATATTACCTGGACCACCTCCGATCCTGCGATCGCAACTGTTGAAAACGGCAAGGTTACCGGCGTTGGCAAGGGTTACTGCTATGTGACCGCTTCCATTGGCGATCAGACCGCAACCTGCAAGGTCATCTGCACCTCCAATGCCGCACCTCCCAGCGATTACAAGATCAGCCATGTGGATGTGACCATTGCTGTCGGTGAGACCTTCAACCTGTCTCTGAAGAACAAGGAGACCGGCGCCAATGTGCAGGGCATTGAATGGCAGGTAAGCGAGCCCGGCTTCGTGACCATCAACGGCAACAAGATTACCGGTCAGGCTGTCAACTGGTCCGGCGTCAAGGTGTTCGTTGAGTACGAGGGTGTCACATACACCTGCAGAATTATCGTCAAGCCTGCAGCTTGATAACAAGATTAAGGCAGCACCGAAAGGTGCTGCCTTTTGCTTAATCCATATCTGCGTGCTGCCCCTTGCGGAAGAGCAGGGAGATGCACCACAGACCTGCCAGACCCACAAGGGCATAGACAATGCGGCTGATAACCGCATCCTGCCCCCCGAAGAGCCATGCAACCAGATCAAACTGGAAAATACCCACCAGCCCCCAGTTCAGGCTGCCGATGATCGAGAGAATCAATGCAATTGTATCCAAATGTGTAACCTCCATTCAATTTTGTGGCTATGCATAGAATTCCCAAGTCATACGGAAATATTCACACCCTTGCAAAATTATTGTAATTAGGCTATAATAAGAAAAAATGCACGGGAGTGACCGAAATGACTACATTATATGAACCGGCCTATGCCAAACTGAATCTGATACTGGATGTTTTGGGAAAGCGTGAGGATGGGTATCACGATCTGAAAAGCGTTATGCAGACAATTTCCCTGCGTGATGATGTTGAGATCGACATCGGCACCGGTGAAGGATGGCGGCTGCTTTGCGATAAAGATTGGATTCCCTGTGATGAAACCAATCTTGCATGGAAGGCGGCCAGAGTTTATTTTAATACGATTAAAAAAGACCCTGACGGTCTGGAAATCCGTATTACGAAGCGGATTCCGTCCGAGGCAGGTCTTGGCGGCGGCAGTGCAGATGCCGCAGCTGTCCTCAGGGCGTTGAACCGTCATTATGATTATCCGCTTTCCATTGCCGCCTTGGCTGAATTGGGTGCGCTGGTGGGCAGTGATGTGCCGTTTTGTGTGATGGGCGGCACAGCCGTTGTGGAGGGCAGGGGAGAGCGACTGCGGAAATTGCCGGATATGCCCGATTGTATTTTTGTCATCTGCAAGCCGGAATTTTCTGCATCTACTCCCGCACTTTTTGCTAAGCTGGATGAGCAGACGATCGGCAAGCGTCCCGACCATAAGGCTATGGAAAAGGCTATTTTAAACGGTGATTTGAGTGGCGTTGCCCAGAATCTTTGGAATGTCTTTGACCCTGTTGTTACGCAAGAGCATTTGGAACTGAACTATATTAAATCTATTTTCAATTCCTACGGCTCCGCCGGTCAGCAAATGACAGGATCCGGCAGCGCGGTGTTCTGCATCGTTGGGGAATTTGAATTTGCCGCAGTTATCTGCCAGATGCTGAAAGAAAACTATCCGCAGGTTTTTATTGCCAAACCTGTATCAATTTAACATTTTCCGTCCATACTGGTAGTATTACTGGTATGGACGGTGTTTTTATGAAGAAATTTATCAAATTCGTAGCCATTATCCTTCTGCTTGTGCTGGCCTTCTGGCTGGGTACAGTGGCAACCGACAAGGCACGCCTTTCCGACGGTGTGCTGCGCCTTCATGTGGTGGCCGCCTCCGATTCTGAGGAAGATCAGGCATTAAAACTCAAAGTCCGGGATGCTATCAATGAAGAGCTGGAGTCCCTGATGGACGACTTTTCCGATATGGAATCTGCAAAGAACTACCTTATGGGACAACTACCTGAATTAGAGCGCATCGCCAACCAGGTGCTGCAAAAGGCAGGCAGCTCCTATAAGGCTACAGTTTCCCTGACCCGTGAGCCCTTTCCCACTCGGGAATATGATACCTTTGTTCTGCCTGCCGGAATTTATGAAGCCCTTCGGGTGACCATCGGTTCGGGGACAGGCCGGAATTGGTGGTGCGTGGTGTTTCCCAGATTGTGCATCAGCGCATCGGATGATACCTTTGCCGATACGGCAGCAGGAGCCGGCTTTTCCGATCAGCTAACCGGTGCGTTGACAGGTAAAGAAGAATATCGGGTGCGTTTTTTCATTTTGGATTGCATCGGTTGGGTGGAGAACTGGATTTATGAAAAAATAACCTGATAGTTTTTCGGTTATGTCCTTTATTTGTCCCATTGTCTGTGCTATAATGACCTTAAAGAAAGAAGGAGGTCATCCTATGCTTCGGATTTTATTGAGCAAGGACTGGGTCGCTTGCCGTCAGGAGATCCTTTCCCGGATCGCCGATGATGTGAAAAATGAAAGATGTGGGCGAATTCTGATGGTCCCTGAGCTGATCAGTCACGATACGGAACGCCGTCTGTGCAAGGCGGCGGGGGATACCGCCAGCCGTTTTGCAGAGGTGCTTTCCTTTCCTCGACTGGCCTCCCGTGTTGCGGATCTGGCCGGAAACTGCGTTGGTGAATGCCTGGATAACGGTGGGCGGATCGTGGCAATGGCAGCGGCCACCCGCCAGCTGCACAGTATGCTCAAAGCCTATGCCTCTGTGGAAACAAAACCTGAGTTTTTGAAGGAACTGGTGGATGCGGTGGACGAATTCAAGCGTTGCTGCATCACTTCCCAGGATCTCAAAAATGCTGCCGAAAAAACGGAGGGCACGCTGGCCCAAAAGCTTACGGAGCTTTCCCTGATCTTGGAGGCCTACGATGCTATTTGCGCCCAGGGCAGAAAGGACCCGAGAGATCAGATGACATGGTGCCTGCACCAGCTGCGTGACGGGGAATTTGCCGAAAATCATGTGTTCTACATAGACGGCTTCCCGGATTTTACCCGACAGCATCTGTCGATTTTGGACCACCTGATCTGCAACAGCCCCCTTGTTACGGTGGGCCTGAACTGCGATAGTCTCCACAGCAATGCACAGGCCTTTGAGAAGGCGGCAGCCACTGCGTTGGAGCTGTATCAGTGCGCACAAAGAGCGGGAGTTGCGGTGGAAGTGGAAACGCTGCCGGGTCGCAAAGATGTTCTGCAACAGGTTTGCGAGGGCTTGTTCCAAGGCAAGCTGCCGGATCAGGATGCTCTTGCAGGTCGCGTTATTGCCGGTCACGCGGAGTCGGTTCAGGCGGAGCTGAACGCCGCAGCGGACAGAGTGATGGAGCTGGTGCAATCCGGATGCAGATACCGGGATATCAGCATTGTCTGCGCAGATATGGATGGCTACGAAAATGCTCTGCGCCTTGTGTTCCGCCGCAGAGGAATCCCTCTGTATCAGGCCGGCACTGAGGATATTCTGCAAAAGACCGTCATTTCTACAGTGCTTGCGGCAATGGAGGCCGCATTGAGCGGTTTTGAGCAGCACGCAGTGCTGCGGTACTTAAAATCTGTTCTGTCGCCCCTGAGTCCCGACCTTTGCGATCGGGTGGAGAATTATGTGATTGCGTGGGGTATCCGCGGTTCTATGTTCCTGAAGCAGTGGGATCGCCATCCGGATGGTCCCGGCAAGCAATGGAAACCGTGGTACGAGAAGGAACTGGCCGTTTTGAATGAAGCGCGACTTTTGGCAATTGAACCCCTTGCGGAATTGTCAGTTTCGTTCAAGAAAGCCAATAATCTGAGCGAACAGGTGCAGACATTACGGTCCTTTTTTACCCGCATCGGCTTGGAAAAGCGGTTGGAATTGCTGGAAATGCAGCTGCAATCCGCCGGGGAATACCGGGATGCACAGATCCTTGGTCAGCTGTGGGAGATTTTGCTCTCCGCTTTGGATCAGCTTGAGGATACCCTTGGGCAGACCATTTGGGAGAGCGAGCTGTTTGTGCGCCTGTTGACGCTGCTTTTAAGTCAGTATGATGTGGGTACGATTCCCCCGGTGCTGGATGCGGTCACGGCCGGATCTGTCAGTGCACAACGGTGTCAACAGGCTGAGCATCTGCTGGTTTTGGGTGCTGCGGAGGGTGCATTGCCCGGCTATGGCGGCTCCAAGGGCTTGCTGACCGATCAGGAACGGGTGCAGCTTCGGGATATGGGTGTGCCCCTGACCGGTGGAGCTATCGAGGGTATTCAGGCGGAATTTGCCGAAATTTACGGTGTATTCTGCGGCGCAGCCCGGACTATATGGATTTCCCACTCGCAATCGGAAGGTTCCTATCTCTTCCGACGCCTGGTCGAGGCATTGAAGACGGATACATTGCTGTGTGATTCTGTGGGTGCAGCTGCATGGGATCTTCGGGAAACCGGTGCATACCTTGCTCATTGGGGCGATGCGGATGCTGCCAAGGCGTTGGGAGCAGAGCGGTGGTATGATGATACTTGCCGCCGTATGGATTATTCCCTCGGCAGCGTCTCCCCGGATGGCATCAGCAAGCTTTACGGTGACAGGCTCTATCTGTCCGCTTCACAAATCGACCGCCATGCAGAATGCCGATTGTCCTATTTCCTGCGCTATGGTCTTGGGGCCAAGGAGCGGAAGGAATATACCATCGACCCGGCTGAATTCGGCACCTATGTTCACGATGTTTTGGAGCATACCGCCAAGGATGTAATGGAGCTGGGTGGTTTTGATAAGGTATCCATTGAAAAGACGCTGGAACTGGCAAAGAAACACTCCGATGCCTACGCTGAAGCCAATTTTGCACAGCTGGAATCCCAGCGGCTGGAATACCTGTTCCGTCGGAACTGGCGGGAATTGGAGATGGTGGTGCAGGAGCTTTGGGATGAACTCAAATCAGCCCAGTTCCGCCCGGATAGCTACGAGCTTTCCTTCGGCGATGACGGGCAGCTGCCCGCAATTGAAATCGAGGATGCCGCCATTAAGGCCTTTGTCCGCGGCTATGTGGACCGGGTGGATATATGGCAAAACGGTGAGCAGCACTATTTCAGAGTTGTGGACTATAAGACCGGTCGGAAAGACTTCGATTATTGTGATGTGTTCAGCGGTGTGGGATTGCAGATGCTGCTGTATTTGTTTGCTTTGGAAAAGAGCGGACGGGGAAAGGGCGCGGGCGTGCAGTATTTCCCGGCAAGAGTTCCGATCCTCTCTGCGGACGGACGATTGACGCAAACGGAAGCGGACCAAATGCGAGGTAAGGAATGGGTTCGCAAGGGTCTGCTGCTGCAGGATGAAGATGTTTTGCGTGCAATGGATCCCAGCGGTAATATGTCCCGACTGTGCTGCGGCAGAAATAAGGCAGGGGATTTGGTTGGCGACTTGGCCGACCGGGATCAATTTGTCCTGCTGCGACAATATGTGTTCGGCTTGCTGCGCAATATGGTTGCGGAAGTTGCGTCCGGCAATGTGGCACCCAATCCGTACACCAGAGGCACAAGCCACAATGCCTGCAGCTATTGCCCTTATGGGAGCATCTGCAAGCCCTCTCAGGAGGAAGGCCGTCGCGACTTTAAGAAAATGACCGCGGATGAATTTTGGAACGGTATCAAGAAGGAGGTGGGACATAATGGCTGAAGAATTGACCGGTCAGCAAAAGGATGCTGTATTTAACCGAGGCGGCAAACTGCTGGTTTCCGCTGCTGCAGGCTCCGGCAAGACCAAGGTACTGGTGGACCGCCTGATGTCCTACCTGCTGGACCCTGTAAAGCCTGCCAATCTGGATGATTTTCTGGTCATTACATACACCAAGGCTGCTGCCGCTGAGCTGAGGGGGAAAATTGCCTCTAAGCTGTCGGAAAAGATGGCAGAGCATCCTGAAAACCGACATTTGCAAAAGCAGATGCAGCGGCTTTATCTCGCCAAGATCACAACGGTTCATGCTTTCTGCGGTGACATTCTCCGGGAGTATGCATATCTGGTTGACCTGCCTGCTGATTTCCGTGTGGCTGATGAAAATGAATGTATGCAGCTACGGGAAAACTGTATGAGCAAGTGCCTCGATGAGGCTTACACCCAATCGGAGGACCCGGATTTCCGGGCGTTTGTGGATACGCAAGGCTTGGGGCGCAATGACCGTTTGGTGCCTGAGATCCTGATGAAGGTCTATGACAGTGCCCGTTGTCATCTGGAACCGCGCAAGTGGCTGGATAAATGCGTCAAAAATGCGGATACCAGCAACATGGACGATGCCGCTCAGACCATTTGGGGCGAATATCTGATGAATGATCTCAGGGAGCATCTCAATCTTCAGGTTGAGGCCCTTCGGGTTTGTCTTGATGGTGCAGAGCAGACCGAGACGATGGAGAATACTGTGACCTTACTGCAAAACACCATTTTCCAGCTGGAGCATCTTCGGGATTCCGGTACATGGGACGAGGTCGTAGACAGAAGCAACATCGATTACGGCAGACTTTCTTTTGCGAAAAATTGCCCGGATATGGACCTGCGTGACCGAATTAAGGCTGTGCGTAACGCCTGCAAGGAGGCTGTCGGCAAAAAGCTGAAGGCGTTTGCCGATCCCAGCGATGTGGTGCTGGAGGATCTGAGCAAATCTGCAGCTGCCGTTCGCGGCATGGTCAAGCTGGTGGAGGCTTTTGGCAAGGAATACGATAGTGCCAAGCGTGCCAGACGGATTTTGGACTTCGGCGATCTGGAGCACAAAATGCTGGACCTTCTGCTGGGAAAGAGCCGCAGCGGTCATACTGTTGCCGCAACGGAAATCGGTAACCGCTTCCGGGAGATTATGGTGGACGAATACCAGGACTCCAATGGGGTGCAGGATGCCATTTTCGCTGCCTTGACCGCAAAGCGGCAGAATTGCTTTATGGTGGGTGATGTGAAGCAGTCCATCTATCAGTTCCGCTTGGCTGACCCGGGTATTTTCCTCGAGAAATACAATACATACGCCAATGTGGACGCGGCTTCAGAGGGAGAAGGACGGAGGGTAATGCTTTCCAAGAACTTCCGCTCCGGCGGTGCAGTTTTGGAAGGCGTAAACGATGTATTCCGGGAGTGTATGTCCCCGGCAGTTGGCGGTTTGGTATACGGCAAGGATGAGGAATTGGACGAAGGAATCAAGCATACCCCCCTGGGTGAGCCGGAAGTTGAGCTGTGGGCACTGCCCGTTGCGGAAAGTACCTATCACGAGGAGGCCGCATTGGTGGCGCAGCGTATTTCTCAGCTGTTGGACGGCAAACACATGGTACGCGAAAAGTCCGGCGCGTTGCGTCCCGTTCGCATCGACGATATCGCTATTTTGCTTCGGTCTCCCGGTTCAGTGGGCTGGTACTACAAAGAAGCACTGGCTGCCATTGGCATTCCCTGCACGACCGGCGGTGGAAACGACCTGCTCCAGACTCAGGAGATTGCGGTACTGCGTGCTATTTTGCAGACCATCAGCAATCCCCGGCAGGATATTCCGCTGATCGCCGCCTTGGCAAGTCCTGTATTTTGCGTGACCGCTGATGAGCTTGCGCAAATCCGGGGCAATCATCCGTGGGGATGCCTGTTTGAGGCTCTTCAAAAGAGTGAGCTGCCCAAGGCAAAGGAATTCTTGGAGAATCTGACTATTTGGCGTCGGGAGGCCCGTTTGCAGCCGCTGGCACAGCTTCTGGAATCCATTTTTAGCCGCACCCGGATGGACAGCATCTTCGGTTCAATGCCCGACGGAAATATGCGTGCGGATAATCTGCAGACCTTCTATCAACTGGCCATTTCCTTTGAAAAGACCGGAAGGCGGGATTTGGAACAGTTTTTGGATCATTTGGAAGCTCTGTCCCATAAGGGCCTGATCGTGGAAGGTACGCAGGCCAGCAATGCTGTGACGATTATGAGCATCCACAAGTCCAAGGGTTTGGAATTCCCGGTGGTTTTTGTTTGTGCGCTGTCCCGTTCCTTTAACCGGGAGAGCAGCCGCGCCCAAGTGTTGTGCGATCAGGACTTAGGGCTCGGTCTGGCAGCGGTGGATGAAAAACTCCGTGTCCGCTATCCCACAATAGCCAAGCGTGCCATTGCTGCCAAAATCATTGCCGACAGCCTGTCCGAGGAGATGCGCGTACTTTATGTGGCGTTGACCCGGGCAAGAGATCGCCTGATTATGACTTACTCTTCCCAAAATCTGTGTAAGGATTTGGCTGAATTGGCACTTAGAATGGATGTGGGGAATCGGGAACTGCTGACAAAAGATGTTTCCTGCAGCGGCGAGTGGGTGTTGATGAGTGCCCTTCGCAGAACAGAAGCCGGAGAACTGTTTGCATTAGGCGGCAAGCCGTTGCACACACAGCCCGGTGAGCCTGCGTGGCTCATTCGTGTAGGTATGCCCAGCGGAAAGGGGTTAGTCGACATTGCGAATGACACGCCGGCCGCTAAAATGCCGGAGGATGCGATCGCAAAGCTGCAAAAGGGGCTTTCCTTCCGGTATCCGCATTCTGCCGCTACCCAAGCTCCTTCCAAGCAAACGGCAACCCAGCGTAAGGGTCGTCAAAAGGATGCAGAGGCCAACGAAAATACGCCGACACCCAAGCTACCGGTTCGTTGGAAGGGTAAAAGCGATGGTGCAGCCCGGGGTACTGCCATGCACGCAGTGATGCAGTATATCCGTTATGAAAGCTGTACGGACGAAGAAAGCATCCGCAAGGAAGTTACCCGTCTGGCACAGGAGCATTTTATTACCGATGCGCAGGCACAAATGGTGGACATTGACCGAATCACCGCCTTTTTTGCCACGGACTTGGGTATGCAGCTTCGCACGCACCCCAATGTGCTGCGTGAATTCAAGTTCTCCATATTAGATGATGCTGCCCAATATGATCCGGCCCTTGCCGGGGAGGAGATCCTGCTGCAGGGTGTTGTGGACTGTGCGATGATTGATGAACACAGCATCACGGTGATGGACTTCAAAACCGACTATGTGACCGAGGAAACCCTGCCGGACAAGGTTGCACATTACCTGCCGCAGGTGAAAGCCTATGCCGATGCAATGGCACGAATCTACAAGCGAAGAATTGCGTCTGCCTGGCTCTACTTCTTCCATATCGGAAGATGGGTGCAGATCGAAATCTGATAAATAATGGCCTGCCGCGAAAGCCGTGGCAGGCCGTTTCTTTACCGCTCGTTCTTGTTCTGGCTGTTGCGGTAGTTCTGATTGTTCTGCTGGTTCTGCTGATTCTGGTTGTTCTGGTTCTGCTGATTGTTCTGATTCTGCTTGTTATTCATAGCAAATTCCTCCGAAATTCAGTACTGCGGTATACCGCAAGAATATTGTGCCCAATTTATTAGGCTTTATCCTTTGGTCGGAAAATTAAACTGACGATCAAACCGCTGATGATGGCTGCAGTAATGCCGCCTGCGGTGGCCTTCAGCCCACCGGTGAAGATGCCAAGAAAACCGTCCTTGTCAATGGCTTCCTTTACACCGTTTGCAAGGCAATACCCAAAACCGGTCAGGGGAACAGTCGCGCCTGCTCCAGCAAAATTCACAAGACAGGGATATACTTCAAGTGCGGTAAGCAGCACACCGCAAACAACATAGCTGACCAAAATTCGTGCAGGTGTGAGCTTGGTCTTGTCGATGAGGATCTGGCCGATCAGACAAAGCAAACCGCCCACAAGAAATGCTTTTAAATAGTCCATATCAGTTGCAACCTCCGATGATCGATACTGCGTGGCACACCCCGGGAATGGGCAACCCCTGCTGAGTTGAGGTTGGAGACAGAAGCGCACCGGTACCGCAAAAGAGGATGTGTCGCAGCTTGCCTTTTTGCAGCTTCCCGAGCAGTTCACCGCACAGCGTAATGGCACTGCATCCGCAGCCTGAGCCACCGGAGTGGACATCCTGCACAGTGTTGTCAAAAACCATTGTGCCACAGTCTGCCAGCCGCCCACCCAGATATATGCCGTCCCTGCGCGCCAGCTCCATCAGCAGCTCCTTGCCTAATTGCCCCAGATCCCCTGTGACGATCAGATCAAAATCCTCAGGAGCTCGATGCATATCCGCAAGATGCGCTTTGATGGTCGCATAAGCAGCCGGTGCCATTGCGGCCCCCATATTGTTGGCATCCTTGATGCCCAAGTCTGTAACGGTGCCGATGGTGCAGCTGTCGATGCGAGGTCCGATACCTGCGGAGCAGAGCAGAGCCGCTCCGGAGCCGGTGACGGTCCATTGGGCGGTTGGCGTGCGCTGACCGCCGTAGCCGAGAGGGAAGCGGTATTGCCGTTCTGAGGATGCAAAATGGGATGAGGTCATTGCCACTACTTTATCCGCAAAACCGCCGCAGACTGCCATGGATGCCGCCACAAGGCTCTCAGCCATTGTCGAGCAAGCCCCGTAAAGCCCCAGATGGGGAATCCCGGTGTTGCGCAGGGTAAAGGACGAGCCGATGCACTGATTCAGCAGGTCTCCGGAGTATACAAGGCCAATTTGAGATGGCTTCAGCTTTGCCTTTTCCAACAGCTTGTTCAGAGCCAGCTTCTGCATCTGCTTTTCGGCCTGCTCCCAGCTTTTTTGCCCGAAATAGGTATCCTTTGAGGTCAGATCAAAGGTGTGGGCCAAGGGGCCTTCCGACTCCCGTTTCCCGGCAACGCTTGCCCATGCAGTGATAACCGGCATTTGTGGGAGTACAAAGCTCTGCTTGCCCCGCTTGTTTTCCGCCATTTAAACCCTTCTTTCGCAGTTTTTGATAGTATGTGCATAAATCAAAATAATATGTCATTGCAAAACCCGGAGAGGCTGCTGCAATCCATATTTCCGCGAATGCGACACCCTCTCCCGGGGGAAAGGTGTTGGGCTTACGCCCTCGCAATGACAAGTTTGGGGAATTGTACATTCGCGGTTGACAGATGTTTCCTTGAGGGCTATAATGTACTTATCATAAAAGGGAGGTATTTCCTATGAAAAGATGGTTCACAATCCTCGCGGCATTGACCCTTGTTGTGCTGTGCATTGTCCAGCTGCCAACCGAGGCACAAGCGGCATCGGAAAGTGACTTGACCTTTGAATTGAATGAGGATGGAGAGAGCTATTATGTGTCAGATTGCAGCACATCTGCCAGCGGCAGCTTGTCCATCCCGGCTACCTATAACGGCAAGCCTGTGACCAGTATTGGTTATCGTGCGTTCTACTACTGCAGCCGCCTGACGAGCATCACCATACCGGATAGCGTAACCAGCATTGGTTCTTCTGCGTTCGAAGACTGCAGCCTGACGAGCATCACCATCCCGAACAGCGTGACCAGCATTGGCGATGGTGCGTTCTCTGACTGCAGCAGCCTGACCGGCATCACAATTCCTGACAGTGTGACCAGCATTGGCAATCGTGCGTTCTATTACTGCACCAGACTGACTAGCATCACAATTCCTGACAGCGTGACCAGCATTGGCTCTTCTGCGTTCTCTGACTGCACCAGACTGACCAGCATCACAATTCCTGCCAGCGTGACCAGCATTGGCTCTTCTGCGTTCTCTTACTGCACCAGCCTGACCAGCATCACAATTCCTGACGGCGTGACCAGCATTGCCAATTATGCGTTCTCTGACTGCACCAAGCTGTTCCGCATCACAATTCCTGACAGCGTGACCAGCATTGGCGATGGTGCGTTCTCTGACTGCACCAGCCTGACCAGTATCACAATTCCTGCCAGCGTGACCAGCATTGGCTCTTCTGCGTTCTATTCCTGCACCAGCCTGACCAGCATCACAATTCCTGCCAGCGTGACCAGCATTGGCTCTTATGCGTTCTCTTCCTGCACCAGCCTTAACTACACGCAGTATGGTAACTATTACTATCTTGGCAATGATTCTAACCCGTATTTGTATTTGGCAAAAGCATTGGATACCGGTATCAAGGAGTGCGAAATTTTCAGCCAAACCAGATTCATTGGCTCTTCTGCGTTCTCTGGTTGCACCAGACTGACCAGCGTAGTGATTCCTGCCAGCGTGACCAGCATTGGTTCTTCTGCGTTCTCTGGCTGCAGCAGCCTGACCAGCATCACAATTCCTGACAGCGTGACCAGCATTGGCAATGATGCGTTCCGTGACTGCACCAGCCTGTCCAGTGTGGCGATTGGTAACGGCGTGACCAGCATTGGCTCTTCTGCGTTCAGAAACTGCACCAGGCTGACCAGCATCACAATTCCTGACAGCGTGACCAGCATTGCCGATTATGCGTTCTATAACTGCACCAGCCTTAACTACACGCAGTATGGCAACTGTTACTATCTTGGCAACGATTCCAACCCCTATGTGTATTTGGCAGATACAATAAGTGCAGATATCACAGAATGCGAAATTTCCAGCCAAACCAGACTCATTGGCTCTTCTGCGTTCTCTGACTGCACCAGCCTGACCGGTGTGTACATTACAGATATTAGTGCCTGGTGTAAAATTATTTTTGGTGATTATGATGCAAACCCACTATATTATGCAAAAAAACTGTATCTGAATAATATGCTTGTAACGGAATTGAATATTCCTGACGGCGTGACCAGCATTGGCTCTTCTGCGTTCAGATACTGCACCAGCCTGACCAGTATCACGATCCCCAACAGCGTGACCAGCATTGGCAATTCTGCGTTCTATTACTGCACCAGCCTGACCAGCATCACAATTCCTGACAGTGTGACCAGCATTGGCAATGATGCGTTCTTTGGCTGCAATAGCCTGACCGGTGTGTACATTACAGATATTAGTGCTTGGTGTAAAATTATTTTTGCTGATTCTGATGCAAACCCACTATATTATGCAAAAAAACTGTATCTGAATAATACGCTTGTAACGGAATTGAATATTCCTGACGGCGTGACCAGTATTGGTGATTATGCGTTCTTTTACTGCAGCAGCCTGACCAGTATCACGATCCCCGACAGCGTGACCAGTATTGGTGGCAGTGCGTTCTTCTACTGCAGAAACCTGACGAGCATCACCATCGGTGATAGTGTGACCAGCATTGGTTCTTCTGCGTTCTATAACTGCACCAACCTGACCAGCATCACAATTCCTGACAGCGTGACCAGCATTGGCGCAAATGCCTTTAATTACTGCACCAGCCTGACCAGTGTGTACATTACAGATATTAGTGCTTGGTGTAAAATTATTTTTGCTGATTCTGATGCAAACCCACTATCTTATGCAAAAAAACTATATCTGAATAATACGCTTGTAACGGAATTGAATATTCCTGATAGCGTGACCAGCATTGGCGCAAATGCCTTTAATTACTGCACCAGCCTGAAAAAAATAGTGATTCCTGACAGTTTAAGTTGCATTGGAGGGGGCGCATTTTACAACTGTGTTAATTTAAAGAATGTAGTATACTGTGGTACGGCAGAACGGTGGGTGCAAATCGAAATCGGCTCTAACAATACTTATCTCACCAGCGCCAATCACAGTTATCACAATATGACTGAGGGAGATTGCTATAATCCAAAGACCTGTGTGTATTGCGGCCAAGTGGGAGAATATCCCCATGTTTGGATTGATGCAACCTGCACATCCTCTAAGTTCTGCTTCCTTTGCGGCATAACCGAAGGCGGTTTCGTTCACACTTGGACTGCTGCGACTTGTACTGCACCGAAAACCTGCACCCTTTGCGGTGTGACAGAAGGGGATGTGGCACAAGGGGATGTGGCACATACCTGGAAGGCAGCTACTTGCACCGAAGCAGAATACTGCACCCGCTGTGGTGTGACCAAAGGTGAGTCTTTGGGGCATAATTGGACTGTTGCTAACTGCACCGATCCTGCAATCTGTTCCCGTTGCGGTGCGACAAGCGACAAGGCGCTGGGGCATCAGTATGACAACGACCGTGATTATATCTGCAACACCTGCGGATATTCCCGCCTTGTGAAAGAAACAAGCCTGAAATTCTATAGCACCTCTCCCTCTCTGTCCTTCCAGGATTACATCGGTATGCAGATCCTGATCCGCAATGCGGATGTGGCAAAGTATGATGAGGTTTATGTGATCGCCGTTCAGGAAGGACCTAACGGAGCCGTCACGACCAAGCTGGAAGGATCACTGTTCTACGGAGCTTATCAGCTCTTCGACCAAAAGGTGCTGTCTTGGTCTATGAGCGAGACGGTCACAATGACACTCTACGGTGAAATTGATGGCGTAATCTATCAGGGCGCATCCATGACAGCATCTGTGGAATCTCTGGCATTACAGATTCTCAAAAACTCCACGGATTCCATTAAAAACCGCCTGCTGGTGGATATGCTGAACTACGGTGCAGCGGTGCAGACGTTGTTTGGCTACAATGCATCCAATATGCCAAATGACGAGCTTGGCGACCTTGCTGACTACGGAACCACCACGGAGCCTGTCTTTACAGCTAATAATTCCATTACCGGCACGGCAAAGGTCTCCGTTCTGGTGTCCAATATCAGCCTGCAGTCCAAGGTGGAAATCCAACTTCTGTTTGCGGGGGATATTTCCGCATACGATGCCGTGGCAACGCTAAACGGAACCAATGCAGAGGTAATTGTGGACAAGGATGCCTATGCGGAACACGGCTGGACACTGGTGCGTGTTCCTCTTAAAGCCACGCAGATGCGTGAGGTCTTCACCATTGCGCTGCGCGATGCAAATGGCAACCCCGTTACGCAGGTATATAATGTCAGCGCAGAGGGCTATGCAACCTCTCGCGTGAACACGGAAAGACATGCTATGGATGTGGCGTTGATGCGCTACGGTGATTCCGTCGCAGCCTTTGCCAATCAATAAAATGACCGCCCTGCTCACGGGAGCAGGGCGGCTTTTTGTATAAAGAAAACCACGCGTTAGACGCGTGGTTCAATAAAGCCTATGGCGGCGAGTAAAAATCCCTGTTAAGATTATAGGTGCGGTCCGCCAACTGCACAAACAATCAAAA